>NZ_JBFDUZ010000004.1:0-300000 GCF_040719145.1 Paenibacillus sp. JQZ6Y-1 | reverse complement strand
TTTAATGAAGTATGCGTGCTTCAGACGCACTTCATTGCCGGGATACAGACGATGATACTTGGCAGGCGGCTCTTCCATAAAGTCATCTTGCTCGATATAGATTTCGCGCGAGAACGGAATCTGACGGATACCCATCTCTTCGTTCTCTGGGTTATTTTCTGCATCCAGCATTTCCACTTGTCCTTCGGGATAGTTGGTAATGACGACTTTCAGCGGACGCAGTACACCCATCGTACGCGGTACTTTTAATTTCAAATCTTCACGGACAAAGTGATCCAGCATTTGCAGATCGACAATGCCTTGGCTTTTGGAAATCCCTGTCTCGAATACGAATGAGCGCAGCGCTTCCGGTGTGAAGCCACGACGGCGCAGACCGGAGATCGTTGGCATACGCGGATCATCCCAGCCGTCTACGATATTCTCGTCGACGAGAAGCTTCAGCTTACGCTTACTGGTCAGCGTTTGGGCTACATTTAAGCGACCGTATTCATATTGATGCGGCTCGGCATCCACATCACACTCGCGGATGACCCAGTCGTAAAATGGACGTTGGTCTTCAAACTCCACGGTACACAAGGAATGCGTAATATTCTCGTACGCGTCTTCCAACGGATGAGCAAAGGTGTACATCGGGTAGATGCACCATTTGTCGCCTGTGTTGTGATGCTCCAGATGAGCAATACGGTAAATAACCGGATCGCGCATATTGATGTTCGGCGAGGACATGTCGATCTTGGCGCGCAGCACTTTTTCCCCATTGCCGAATTTGCCGTCACGCATCTGGCGGAACAGCTCCATATTCTCTTCTACACTGCGATTACGGTACGGGCTGTCTTTGCCCGGCTCGGTCAGCGTACCACGATTTTCGCGGATTTGGTCAGCCGTTTGGTCGTCCACATAGGCAAGACCTTTGGTGATCAGCAGCTCAGCTTTTTCGTACATAAAGTCGAAGTAATCGGAAGCAAAATATTTGCCTTCCCATTCATAGCCCAGCCATTTTACATCTTCCTCGATGGAACGGACATACTCTTCGTCTTCCTTGGCAGGATTCGTATCGTCAAAGCGAAGATGCGTTTTGCCACCAAATTCGTCAGCCAGCGCAAAATTCACCCAGATGGCTTTGGCGTGACCGATATGCAGATAACCGTTTGGCTCCGGCGGGAAACGAGTCACAATCTTGTTCACTTTGCCGGACTTCAGGTCGTCGGTAATGATTGTTTTAATAAAGTTAGAAGGAGTCAAATTTGGGTTCTCCACACCTATCAACCTTTCATCGTTCAGTTTCTGTTCAATACATCCTATTATAACGGTTATACAGACTTAGGCAAGGATAAGCGGCTTTTTGCAGTCTCGCGAAACGGTTATGAAAACGTTATATTCCCAGCAAAAAGCCTTTTGACGAAGATCGGTGAATACGGTAGCATAGATGAATATCATCACTGAATGAATGACGTATTCACCATTATGGAATCCAAGGAGCGTGCATGATGAACCCAACCAAACTTTCCCGTGAAACCCGCGATACACTGATTGCCAACATACAACAATTTTTCGAAATGGAGCGTGGCGAAACGATTGGTGAGCTGGCAGCAGATGGCGTGCTGGACTTTGTGTTAAAAGAAATCGGTCCGCATGTGTACAATCAGGCGCTTGCCGATTGCCGTACACTGGTCAACGAACGGATGGCAGGTATGGAGGAAGACATCTATTCGTTAGAGCAGCGTACTTCTCTGCGCAAACGTTAATTCCAATCCAGTCTTTGCACTTTAGACGACGAAAGCGAGGAAGCAGGGCATGTTTACATACATTCTGGATGAAGAAATTGAATTACGACCGTTGGAGCCAGCGCACGCGCGTCACATTTATCAGTTAATCGACCAGTCGCGCAATCATCTACGGCAATGGTTGCCTTGGGTAGATGCCAATACGTCGGTCGAGGACAGCGAGAACTTTGTGCGCGCCAGTCTAACCCAAGCGATGGAAAATGGCGGCTTCAACGCTGGAATCTGGTATAAAAATCAGCTGGCAGGTGTGATTGGATTTCATGAAATCAACTGGAATCACCGTTCGGTCGGGATCGGCTACTGGCTAGGTGAGTCGTTTCAGGGAAATGGTCTGATCACATCAGCACTGCGAGCGATGCTGGATTATGCGATGCTAGAGCTGAATCTGCATCGGGTGGAGATTCGCTGCGCCACAGGCAACAAGCGTAGCCGTGCGGTACCGGAGCGACTTGGATTTATTTTGGAAGGCATTATTCGCGAAGCGGAGCTGCTGCCATCGGGGTATGTGGATCATGCAGTGTACGGGATGTTGCAACAGGAATGGAAGCTGAAGCGGTAAACAATCCTAGTGTTTATTAAAAACCCACATTCAAGCGATACACGCCTGAGTGTGGGTTTTTATATGTTTGATCCATAGGTACGCAGTGCTCAATCATACGTTCTTACTTCTCAGAAAAATCCAAACTTTTAGCAACCTGTAATAACAGTTTTTGATTCGTATCAAAGAATGTTTGAGGTACATCAGCGTAGAAATGATACGTTGCACCATCCTTGGACATGTACACCATATCATACATCATATGATTATTTTGCTTACCCGTTACAAGAAGGGCTTGTTTTCCATTGTCCAATATGACCTTTTTGCGCTTCATTCCTTTTTCTTGCTTATGATACGGATCTGATATTCCTTCTAAGTAGTTTGCACCGTATACTCGAATATCAACATCAGGATTATTGATATATAAGCTTTTACCATCGCCATTAAATGCCTCTTCGCCAGCTTTCCAACTCGCAGGATACTCAATAGAAAATCCAAATCTTTCATTTATATATTTCGCTAGCTTCTTATTCTGTTGACTTACCTGCTGCACTTGTTGTTTTTCAGTAGATGTTGATATTTGGTGAGTAGTAGAATGCACAGGATTGCTAGCATGGTTAGCTTGCAGCATTGTTGTCGAAGATGGCTGGCTGGTCGGTGCCTGTGCAGCTGGCGCTACGCTAGAGCAGGCGGAGCAGAGCATGATGGTAGCGATAGCCGTCCATGTGAGCAGTGTCTTTTTCATATCAATTCTCCTTTTCAAATCGGTCGATAAAATATCCCTCCGAATCCCAATACTCCTCGTACTCTTTGTAAATATCGCGAATCGTATCCTTAGGCGGACCCGAATTCTCCAGCAACCAGTTTGTTATGTAAGCAAAATCTTCATTGCGATCCTCCCAGATAAAATCCAAAAGGTCGGATTCCACACTGCCATTATCAGGAACATATACAGCAGAAGACGCACCGATCACTGATGCAATCCCTCTACATACTGCTCTCAGGCTCTCCTGAGTCGAGTCATATAGCAAAAAAGCTCTCCAACGAATGTAATGATGAAAATAGCATACTTTTTCCGAGAACGTGAGACTTATTCCGCATGGACCATCAATCTCCGTTGTTCCACCTATACAATTCGGATAAAACTTCCATTCTTTGACTACATCTTCCGGGTTGTAAGGCAATAGATGCTCTACAAATTGTTGAATAGACGGAAATTCTTCTATTCGAGTATTCAGGCTATGACACAATTCCTGAATCTGCTCCACTGACAAGTCATGTGGAAAATATGCAGTAAAATTCACTCCCACGACAATTCGCTCCTTTCCCATGCGCTTATATTTTAGCTTTGGCTATTACCTCTATTCTAGTTAAATAGTTTCTCTTTTTCACATATTGCCTTCTGTTGCTCAACTTCAAGTTCACTTGCATTTGTTTTTTAAAACTGTTTGTACTGTCAAAATCAGCGAATGTGGCGCAGTTGTGACATCTGCACTCGTACCTTGTTTCTTTTCATCGTTTCTTTACACCAATTTAAGTTTGATTTAAGCCAAGACGTTTATGATAGGTATGCACCACCATTATGAAAGCAAACGCAAAGAGAGGTATCCATATGAAACGCACGAACATCAATCACCGCGCCCGTAAAGGAAAAGCGATGATCAGCACACTGTTCCTCGGCATTGCCATTAGCAGTATGTTACTCGGAGAACAAGCGAATGCACAGGCAGCCGTCAAAACGTCCAATGCTTCCTCTGTTGTCCGTGAACAGCAGGACCCGTTCCTGAGTGCAGTCGGCGCCACTTCAGATGAGGATGTCTATGATGATCTGTATGAAGGTGAAACACTCGCGGATACAGCACGCCGCCACGATAAAGACCCACAGGCTGTGATTGACCTGCAGGTGTCCCAGATGAACGACATGCTCATGCAAAGGCTGATTAACGGAAGCCTGACGCCTGATACATACCGGGCGCAAAAGGAAGAGCTGACCGAGATAATTACGAAAAGCGTATACGGCCAGCACTCCTACAACCTGTAATCTATAACCAGTACGTCATCAAAATGTCATCCACATATTGTCCGTGAATATAAAACTGTTCCTGAAGCCGTCCATTTTCGACGAATCCGTATTTGTCGTAAAAATGGACGGCTTCTTCGTTCGTAGATAACACGCGCAGCGTCAGCTTGCGAATCCCTTGCTGCTTGGCATATCGACATAGCGCATCCAGCAGCTGAACGCCGATACCAAGCCGTCGGTAATCGGGATGGACAGCAATATGAATATCGTACACATGGCGACTAACGGCAAACGACTGTGGGCAGGCAAAGCCGACATATCCGCAAATGATATGATCCTGCACTGCCAGCAACTGACTCCCCGGCGGACACGCCTGCAAATATTCGCGGCGGGTGGTGCAATAGAAGACAGACGGTGTATTCAAATGATTCCAAACCAGCTGATCTAGCTGCATGAGCTGTTTGGCATCCTTCATAGTGGACAAGCGCAGGGTTATATCGGATACGGAACGAATAGGCATGACGAGAGCTCCTTTCGATCTGGCGTACATATATGGGAATGAACGTTAGAGTCAAGACGACTTGAGTAAATTATAAACAGGAATCGCAAAAATAAATACCAACAAAAAGAGCACTCTTCGAGGAAAGAGTGCTCTTCCATATGTCATTCCGACACAATATCCTTCAGACCCATTCGCTTTACACGTATTCATATGCTGTGTTCAACAATGGTACTACTTACTATTATGATCACCGTCAAACCAATGCAAGTCTAGTTTACTGTCTCGGCTTCAGCATCACACCACGCTGCGCCACACTATGAACCAGATAGAATGCCAGCGACAACACCGCCGCAATCACCGCTACCCATGTCACCGGAATCAATCCGCCCTGATCATAGAAGATCCCCATTACATAAGGTCCAATGACCCTTCCTACCGCTCCAATCCCACCAGCTACGCCCAGATAAAACGGCGCATAAGCACCTGTTCGCTCCGATACAAACGATGGAATCGCCGGAGAGATCAGCATCTCGCCAAATGTAGTCAGAATCATTGCCGCGATAAAGGCAGGATAATTGTGAAAGCCCAAAATAACGATATATCCTAGCAGGTAAAATACTGCACTGGCAGTCATTTGCGCCTGCGCTGTACCCGCAAACCAGCGACGAATCAGCAGGATAAACGGCTGTCCAACGAAGATCAGTACCCCGTTCAGCGTCCACAGCAGACTGTAATAACTGATCAGCATACCTGAGCTAACGATAAATGGCGATACGCCTGTATTCCAGATTGAATTGCCGAGCCACAGGAACAAGGTCGCCACGCCCATAAACAAATAAATACGCACCTGTCCCAGCAGCCAGCCCGTGCTTTCTCCACCTTCCGTTTTCGGACGACCGGGATTGTTCTCATCGATATGCTGACTGTCGCCAGTACCGATTTTGCTAAGATAAATGAAGAAGAATCCAGCAAACAGCACGCAGCTTATGCCGTTAATCACAAACGACAAATAAAACGAAATATCCGCCAATATACCACACAACGCCGTTCCTAGTGCTACTCCAATATTGTTCGCAACATACACAATATTGAACAATTCCCCGCGCCGATCGGCAAAGCGGAAGCCGATAAAAGCCTGAATCGCGGGCATCGACATCGAATTAAACAAGCCAATCATCACCATCGCACCCATAAACCAATACCAGTGCGTACTCACAAAAGGCAATGTGAACAAAAACAGTCCATTTAACAGCAGCGATCCGACGATCAGCTTGCGTACTCCAAGCCGATGATATAGCGAACCACCCAGCAGCTGGCCTATGATTCCACCCAGCGATTGCAGCAGCACGACCAGACCCGCATCCTGCATCGGACGACCAAGCTCCTGATACACAAACAAAGTGACGAGCGGCCACATTAACGACCCGCCTGCCGCATTCAGCAGACTGGCGAGCAAAAACACCTGAATTTCTCGTGGATACGATTTAAGCCAACGCATGATGTATTCCTTTCTATCCTCATCCCAATGTCAGTTGATATCCGATTAAACACACAAATTCTAGTATGCGTGATCCAGATCGTAATGAGCAAGCATCTTCGTTGCCGCTTTACACCGATAAGGAGTGGAATATTAACAGGAACTTTAGGGAATATAGATGGTATAGAAACCACGATTTTTGTTGATATACCGGGGCAAATGAACGCTGAAAAAAAATTCGTTTTTTTTAAATGCGTCAGTGTTTCAATCATACACTTACCGTTTAACAATAAGTAACGGCATTTGGCGAGAGTGATGTCCCCTTCATTCTCACCGTCTGTCATATCATGGACCACTCCCGGAATCCGCCATACTACGGTTTCGTTCCCCCGAACCGAATTATGGCGGATTTCATTTTGTCTACCATTTCATGAGATACCTACATATCAAAAAGACCTGCTCTAAGGATGCAGGTCTTTTCTAATTGTCTTCCCTTATTCAAATGGGTTCGTTATAGGTTCGTTGTATCATACAGCCTATATACAGCATCACAATACCGTATATGATAACTATCTCATCAATGCCATGTCAGGGGCATCTGTAGAGAGAACTAATTTAGCAATCTATGAAATCTATGATTATCTCGTACCGTGCATGATTCATTTGGCTATGCAATCGGCGATGACTGGCTTAGCCAGACAATCAGCGTTTGCCCTGCTGAAGCGCCAGAATGCTGTTTAGCAAATGCAGCTTGCGGATCGGCTTGGTGATGACTGTTTCAAAAGTGTCGCGGAACTCGCCTTCTACTTTTTCACCGAGCGGTGCTAGTAGGAACAGCGGCTGCTTTTGAATCTTTGTGCGCTCTTTCATCCAGCGCTCACGATCAATCAACAGCAGATCAACCAGCACGAGATCATAATCATGGTGATACAGCTCATCAAAGAAACGATCGTCCATTTCGCTCACGGTCGTAACCTGAGCATTCCATTCGTCCAGCATATCATGCAGCAGTACACGACAGATCGAATTGTCTTCCAGCAGTAGAATACGTAGATCATGTAGTACATTGCTCTGAAATGGAATAGATGGCAGATCGGTATACCGTTCAAAATGCAGCACAATATTTACAGTTGTACCCACATCCTGCATACTCTGCGCCTCAATTGTTCCTCCCATTAGCTCAACCAGTTGTTTACAGATCGCCAGACCTAGACCTGTTCCTTGGTGCATATACTCACTCTGTTCGTGCATCTGCTCATATGCCTGAAACACCTGTTCTATGCGCTCTGGTGCAATACCAATACCGCTGTCTTCAACGGAGATTTGAACGGTTAGTCGTTCAGGGTCCTCATTAGGCAGCAAAAATAGAGAGAGGGTAATATTACCTTTATGCGTAAATTTAATTGAGTTTTGTAATAGATTCATCACGATTTGCCGAACTTTAAGTGCGTCGCCAATCACAAACAGTGGAATATCGGAATGCACATTCAGATGTACCTGAATGCCCTTTTCAAAGGCGCGTGGTGCCAGTGCATAGGTTAAATCCTCCATTGTATTGACCAGATCAAACGGATCGCGTACCAGCTTCATTTTGCCAGCTTCAATTTTGCCAATATCGAGCAGGTTATTTACCAGCGCCATCAGTGACTCACTACTCGTATGCAGTATATTCATATAGCTTTGCTGCTCATCATCCAAATGGGTGTTTTGCAGCAGCTCACTCATCGACAGAATACCATTCATCGGTGTGCGGATTTCATGGCTAAGCATCGCAATAAAGCGCGCTTTATTGTCAGCAGCCTGTTCGGCAGTCAGGCGCGCCCGCTCGCTGTCGGATAATTTCTGTTGCAGCTCGGACACGACTAACTCCATATCTTTATGCTTTTCGATCCATTCATTTAATTTTTCCATCCTGCACCTCTTGAATCGTTCTGCTTTACATTAATCTAATTATTACCCGTACCTTCATTTTTAAACCAATTTCAGCATTCAAAACCGGATTGTACGTTGATTTATGAAGAAAGGCGTGAAATATCAAGCAAAAAGCCGGAAATCTCACTTTAGCAGCATGAGATTTCCGGCTGATGCGCATTGCCCTCGTCACGATGATCTATCTAGAAAAAGCGAAGTGACTGTCTGCGCCGAACTTGACTCCTAATCAATGCGCCTGCTCGCTGTGCTGGAGCGGCATAGCCACGGCAGCCGTTCCCGTTGCATCGGTGACCGTTGGCTGCGGCTCTACATGCTGCTGACCAGAGTGACTACCAGACGCTGGAGTAGCAGCTGGGTTACGACGAATATATGCCATAAAATACGCGCTGGCGACAAACAAAGCACCACCAGTCAGATTGCCCAGCCATACCGGTACAAAATTCATAGCATATTGTCCCCACGAATAATGACCAGCGAAGATCGCTGCTGGAATAAGAAACATATTGGCAACAACGTGCTGGAAGCCAATGGCGACAAATGCCATCGTCGGGAACCAGATGCCCAGCACTTTGCCGCTAATATTATCAGCGCTATAGGACAACCACACTGCCAGCGCGACCAGCCAGTTACAGCCAATACCGGAAATAAACATTTGCAAGAATGAGCCTTCCAGCTTATGCCCTGCCATTTCTACTGTTTTTGCCAGATACGGTCCCGTTTCGGTTAAGCCAACGATATGACCGAAGAAATAAGCAACAAACAAAGCGCCCAACATATTGGCAATCGTGATGGCTACCAGATTACGCGCGACTTCCCATGTTGAGATTTTGCGTGCCATACGTGCGAGCGGGACTGCCATCATATTGCCGGTTAACAGCTCGCCACCAGCAACCAGTACGAGAATCAGCCCGACTGGGAACAAGGATGCTCCCACAAAATTGGCAAAGCTGCCCCATTCCTCCGGCATGCTGGCGATTACCCGAATATCCAGCAGAAAGCCTAGCGCGATAAATGCACCTGCTAGAAAGCCCAGCACCAGCATCTGCGTCCAGCTGGAACGCGCTTTGGTCACACCTGTTTCGATTGTATTCATCGCGATTTGCTGCGGTTTGTAGTAAGCCATGAAGGTTTCTCTCCTTTGATGTATGGTCATCCGTTTAGCGGATATTTTCATATTTCAATTTTAATGAATTTACTTTGTGAAAAAAGTAACATTTGTCACGATGAGCGATGTTTTTACTGAATTCCATGAAATTCATCATGAAAGACAAATAATCTACACGCAAAAAAACCGCCATCCTGAGATGGCGGTTGATATTCTTTTTGTCTACTAGTCTTTGTCTACTAGGCAGTCATTCGGATTAGATAGTCACGGCTTCTTTTTGCGCAACCTGCGGCAGTGCTTGCAGACCTACGCTGTTCAGATAGTTCCACGGTTTGTTGTAATGTGGTTGGAAGAAGAAATCAACAAAGGCAAGCTGATCGACTGTCATACGGGCTTGAATAAAGACCGAGATCGTATTGATCGACTGGGTCAGATCGGCGTGCGACATGATCTGTGCGCCCAGAATGCGGCGGCTATCTTTTTCGTAAACGACTTTCAGCGTTACTTTCTCATGTGTGGGCATGAATTCTGGACGATAGTTGTCGTGGATCGTGGATGTTTCTACATCCAGACCAGCAAGACGGGCAGCGACTTCGGTCATACCCGTTGCAGCAATATTTTCTTCATAAATTTTGATACCGGATGTGCCTTGTGTACCCAAGTATTCAGTCGTTGGATTCACCAGATTGCGGGCAACTAGTGTACCCATGCGTACCGCGTTGGTTGCCAGCGGGATATAAGCGTGCTGCTGAGTAGGATTGTAGAAGATCGCACAGCTGTCACCAGCGGCATACACGTCTTTTTTGCTTGTTTGCATATATTTATCAACAATGATCGCACCGTTTGGCAGCATATCCACCTGACCTGCCAGCAGCTCGGTTTGCGGACGGAAGCCGATGCAAAGAATGACCATATCGGCGGTGTGAGTACCTTTGTCGGTAACCACGGTATTCACTTTACCGTCGGCTCCTTCAAAGCGTACCACTTTCTCGTTCAGCGCCAGCTGGATACCTTGCTGTGTCAGCACTTCTTCGGTACGTACTGTAAATTCAGGGTCCAGATATTTGCTCAAAATACGTTCTTCGGCGTCGATCAGCGTCACTTGTTTGCCGTTCATTTGGAAGGCTTCGACCAGCTCGACACCGATGTATCCAGCACCGACAACGACGATGTGATTAGCGGATTTTGCTTTTTCAATAATTGTATTGGAGTGATTAAAGTTTTTCGACAGTACGATGTTGTCCAGTTCGATTCCCGAGAATTTCGGGATGATCGGCCATGAGCCAGTCGTAACGATCAGTTTGTCAAATGTATCAGTTAATTCCATGCCAGTAGTTAGATCGCGAGCAGTCAATGTTTTGGCATCGGTGTCGACAGAAGTGACCTCATGTAGCATTTTGGTGGTCACACCCAGTTCATCCAGCTGCTGCGGGGACGAGTAGAACAATCCGTTTGCATCTTCAACTACACCACCGACATATAACGCGATACCGCAAGACAGGAACGAGATATTGTCATTGCGTTCGTACACGGTAATCTGAGCATCAGGGTACAATTTGGCGGTGTTAACGATAGCGGCGGTTCCTGCGTGAGTACATCCAATAACTGCTACTTTCATGGTTTCTTCCTCCTGTGTGTAACTCTATATTTGGTATGTGGTGCAAATTAAGTTATCCATTCCGTCAGTGACATCTGCTCCGTTCAGCTTTCTGTTCGCTGGCGGAGACAACTTAGTGAATACATTCACATTCAATAGTAAAAAGAGAGGACAGCGATCTGAATATGCAGAGGGAGTTTGGATGAAAAGCCGTCTGCGGAAAGCTGTCCGAAAGGTACATGGAGAAATCGGGAGAAACGTTGCCAGTTTCAGATTCCGATTTCGTTCAAATCGTATTGCCAGATGGGGTATAATTGAAAACGTTGGTTGTGAATGTTTTCACCTTATGTGATTATTATATTGTGATAAATGTCACAATGCAAGGGGTTTGGGGATTGTTCATAGTTTGTTCAAATTTTCACATTTTAAATTGTGAGGTTGCGCACCGCTATTCCATAAACAGCCATTGCTATACATAGCCGTTCTATAGATACCAAAAACCCACCGAAGAGTTTCGTCTGGATTCGGTGGGTTTTCACATGCTTGGATATAAGTCATCTTGGCTACATGATCAGCATATGGCATTTGCTTTTCATCAAGCTAAGGTGCAATTGTGATCCATTAGCTACGTGCAGCTTGTAGAATATGTCCATGTTGGCGGACTTCTTTGACTTGCTTTTCGGCAGTCAGGGCTGCTTGTACGTTGCCTTCAAGCGCGTATGGCAGACACAGTGGCACGCCACTGCGCGGATCGATGACAATATCGGCTTCAATACCGAATACGTCGCGCAGAACGTCGCAGGTCATAACCTCAGTTGGTGCGCCTTCGGCGATCGCTTTGCCTTTTTTGATCGCAATCATATGATGTGCATACCGAGATGCGTGGTTCAGATCATGCACAACCATGATGATCGTACGGTTCGCACTGGCATTCAGCTTTTCTAGTAGCTGCAATACTTCCAGCTGATGCGCCATATCAAGGTAAGTGGTCGGCTCATCAAGGAACAGGATATCGGTATCCTGCGCCAACGACATAGCGATCCATGCACGCTGACGTTGACCACCAGACAACTGATCGATGGGACGATCATGAAAATCGAGCATACCAGTCGCTTCCATCGCCCAAGAGATTTTTTCCTTATCTTCTGCTCTCATGGAACCGAAGCCTTTTTGATACGGGAAACGACCATACGATACCAGCTCGGTTACGGTCAGCCCTTCCGGTGCAGTCGGAGTTTGTGGCAAAATGGCAAGCTGTTTGGCAACTTCGCGTGTGGATTGCTTGTGAATCGATTTGCCGTCGAGTAATACAGAGCCATTTTTCGGCTGCATGATCCGTGCCATCGTTTTGAGAATGGTCGATTTACCGGAGCCATTCGCACCAACAAGCGCCGTAATCTGACCCTGTGGAATTTTAATATTCAAATCCTCGACAATCAGGCGATCCTCATAAGCAATATCCAGTTTCGATGTCATCAAACGCACCATAGTTACCCATCCCTTTCAATCCGCAGCCACCGTTTGGCGGTCTGTCTGTATAAGTTCATTGCAGTTTGTTTGCCTGCATGTATCGATCCATTGCGGCTTATGACTTTCCGGCGTTCCAGCATCAACCTGTAACCTACATTTGTGATACAGCTTCCTCTATGCAATCATGACAGTTCCTCATTCATACGATGCTCTATATTCCGTATCCGTGCCATCTTCCATCCTAACAATATAGAACGTATCGACACGTCTTCTCTCCTATACATAATCAAGCACGCGAGCGTGCCAGCAAGTACAGGAAGTACGGTCCACCGATGATGGCGACCATCACGCCTGCGGGAATTTCCGAGTTCTCCATCAGGGTACGTCCAACCATATCGGCGATGAGCAGCAATACCGCACCAATTAGGGCACTTACCGGAATGACGTGCTCATAACGCGGACCAACGAGGCGGCGAGCGATATGCGGACCCAGCAGACCGATAAAGCCGATACCGCCACTAACCGCAACACACGCAGCGCTAAGTGCCACCGCAATCACTAACAGCAACAACCGCTGACGATTCAGAAACGAGCCAAGCCCAGTCGCTGTATCGTCGCCAAGCGAGAAGACATCCATCTGTCTCGCTTTCCATAGGGCTGCAGGTAGCAGCACGATAATCCATGGGAGCAAGGCGACAACAAACTTCCAACTGCTGCCCCAAATGCTACCTGCCTGCCAAGTCGCAATAAAGTTAAATTCATTCGGGTCAAGCTGCAAGGTCAATACGATCATCAGCGCATTGATGCCTGCCGCCATCGCGATCCCTGACAGCACAAGCCGCGAGGACGAGATGCCCTTGTTCTTTTTATATGCCATCAGATAGATGCCAGTAGCGGCAGCGAATGCACCGATCAGTGCCAAAAAAGGCAGCAGCATTGGTGACGCCGACTCTCGCATAGGGTTCGTTACGACGAACAATACGACCGCAAGCCCTGCACCGGAGTTAATACCGAGAATCCCCGGATCAGCCAGTGCATTACGCGAAACACCCTGCAAAATCGCACCAGCAACCGCTAGACCCATACCAACGAGTAGAGCGATCACGATACGCGGCAAGCGGAACTGGAACAGGATCAGTTCATCTCGCGCCGTTCCGCCGCCGAATAACGTCCGTATTACTTCCACTGGCGACATTTTCGTAAAGCCAGTATTCATGCTGAGCAACAGCACGATAAAAGCGATGACTGCCAGCACCACCAGTGTAATGATGGTACGCATCGTCCGTTTACGACTAAATATCATTTGATTCACAGATTATCCCCCACTTTCTTCCGAATGACATAGAAGAAGTAAGGGACCCCGATCAGCGCAATCAGCGCACTGACGGGCTGCTCAGTTGGTGGGTTGAGCAGTCGCCCGAATGTATCGGCGAATACGAGCAGCAGCGCACCTAGAATCGCTGAGGTCGGGATCAGCCATTTGTAATCGACACCAACCAAGGCGCGAGCAGCATGCGGAATCATCAGACCGATAAAGCCAACTGCGCCAACGGTCGATACCGAGGCGCCTGCCAGCACCATCACGACCAGCACCGCACCGAGTCGTACTAGCGCCGTACGCTGCCCCAAACCGGCAGCAACATCGTCGCCCAGACTGAGAATCGTTATCGATCGAGAAAGCAGCAAAGCCCCGATGAGAGCCGCTGTAATCCACGGCCACAGGATATTCACTTGGTTCCAAGTCACTCCTGCCACACCACCGGCATACCAGAATGCTAGATCCTGTGAGATACGAAAATACAGTGCAATGCCTTCTGATAATGCTACCAGCATTGCCGCTACTGCTGAACCGGCAAGCGCCAATCGTACCGGCGTTAATCCTCCCCACGCCAGTGAGCCGATACCGTAGACCAGCACCACACTTAGCGCAGCGCCAAGAAAGGAAAACATGATCAGCTGGTTAAAGCTCAAGCCCGGGAAAAAGGCAAAACATATCGCCAGTACAAAGCCTGCTCCGGCGTTGATCCCTAGCAAACCGGGATCTGCCAACGGATTCCGCGTCATGCCTTGCATCAACGCACCCGCTACGGCAAAGGATGCACCAACCAGTGCACCGGCAATCGCACGCGGCAGCCGCAGCTCCCAGATGATCTGATGCTCCTGATTGGATGGATTAAAATGAATCAATGCCTGCCAGACGACATCCAGCGGAATGGGCCGACTTCCTTTGGCGACCGAAAACGCCAATCCAGCTGCCAGCAACATCAGCCCGCCGATGATAATCAGAAGCGCTGCGTAAGGACGCGACCAAATCTCTTCTTTCGGCGAGGTCTGCCGGCCTTTCACATGCGTACTGCGAGTCATAAGCAAGCCTCTTTCTACATCTCATAATAGATACGATAAAGGGAGCAGCCGGCATCCGTGATGGATGAAACGAACAGCTCCTTCTGAATGTGTATGCTGGTTTATCGTTTTGTATATCAATTGAATGTTCATCATACCTTCATTTTAGAAAGCATATAGTTTAAGATACTGATAATCATTATCACTTGTCAACCGGAAATCGCAAAAAAGCGGCTAATTTCCTGACTTTTACTCAGGAATGGAGATTTAGCCACTCTTCGGTGTCGCGATGTCTTGCCAATTGCACTTGTTCAAATTCATCCAATTCGTCATGCCGCTGAACGCCCAAATATCGAAGTGCCTGATTGAACGCTTGATCGGTTTGCAATTCCTTAAGAACGTTCCGCCCATCGTGCCACACGTTACACGACTGACTACCACTTCCGCCAAAATATTCCGCTTCCACATAAGCCAGCATGCCGGATAATGATATATCTAGACATATGGCTTCAACGGTAGCTGTCAGAACATCCATCCCTTCCACGCTCCCTTCCACGCTCGCTTCAGGCGACTCATGTATCTCATCATATAGGTCCGGCGTAAATGGTACGGTATACAACTCACCATGCAAATGAACACTTTGGGCGGAGGAATATTTCGCCTCCAACCCAGACAGCACTTCCTTGGTTCCGATAAACCCTTGATATTCGTATGCCATAATGCCCTCTTAGAACAGACTCCAGTCAAATTCTTTGGACAGACGTTCTATGAGATGGACGCCTGCAATACTGTTGCCACGGTGGTTTAGGGATGGGCCGACAATACCGATGCCATATTGTCCCGGTACCAAGGTCAGAATGCCGCCAGAAACGCCACTTTTGGCAGGAAGACCGACCTCGATGGCGAATTCCCCAGAAGCGTTGTACATGCCGCAGGTAACCATAAAGGTTTTGGCGATTTGCACATAGCGACGCGGGATCAGCTTTTCGCCGGTATGCGGATCAACGCCGTCGAAAGCAAGTACAAGCGCCATGCGAGACAGGTCAGCGCAGGTAACTTCGATAGAGCAGTGACGGAAATAGACGGACAGCACATCCTCAACCGGGTCTTTGAGCACGCCGTTTTGTTTAAGAAAATAAGCGAGTGAGCGGTTCAGATCGCCAGTTTCCAGCTCGGAGCTGTACACATCCATATTGTAATCCAGCGTATCGTTACCAGACAGCTTGCGGAAAAATTCCAGAATGCGCTTGGACTTCTCTTCGGGATTGTCGCCTGCAATCAGAGACGAGACAGTGATGGCTCCGGCATTGATCAACGGGTTAAATGGGATACCCGGCTCGACCAGTTCCAGTTTGATCATAGAATTGAAATCGTCGCCTGTCGGCTCCTTACCCACATTGTAAAAGACAGCTTCCTCGCCATGATCGATCAGCGCCAGAATCAAGGTGAATACTTTGGAAATGCTCTGCATCGTGAATTTCAGACCGCAATCGCCAGCGGAGATGCTTTCGCCTTGTGAATCGGCGATATAGATACCGAGTGCATCACGGGAAGCTTTAGCAAGCTCAGGAATGTAGGACGCTACATCGCCCTGACCCGTGCGCAGGCGACTTGTTTCCAGCCAGTCTGGCAACTTCTTTTTCATTTTCTCCATTTGTTCCATACTCATATCCAATCGCTCCTATTCGTGTCTATTTGATGTCTTGCGGTGAGCACCTTTTCTTTTTCTATCTATGTTTGACCAATTATCATCCTAGATTGTCGATACAAGCTGCTATTGTCACGCATTGTTGCGGTTTTCGGCTTTCTTTACTATAGCAGAGATGGGCAAAAGGTTGGTATGCTGAACGTAAAAGCAACTTTTTCAGCAGAACAAGGTATAATAACCATACCGGCTCCAACAACTATGCTTGATAATCAGTACCCAAATTAGCGGAAAGTGGTGAACCGATGAACGGCAAATTAAGAACAGCAATCGCTGAGATTTCAGTTGAGCAGTATGCAGTGCAGGGCACGCTTCCGCTTTGCCTGTCCGATGGTGCATCGCCTGCGCTGGACAAGCTCAAGCCGCTGGCGGATGAAGTATGGAGCGATGGGCAGCAGGAAGTATTGACGTTTCATTATGCCGGGCACGCGGTCAATATGACGTTTCAAAGTTCTGGTACGTATTTGTTTGACAGCATGGATATCTGGGCAGATATGTCGGATTGCGGCGAGATTGGTATCGGCGCACCGGAAGGCTTATCGTTGCTCGCAGCGCGTATGTCGCTAGATATGGATATTTTCGAGCTGCCAGATGAACTGATCTGTCTATTGCCCAATGGGGTCACCGTACATTACCACAAGCATGACCAGCAGTGGATGCTGACCAAGATTGCTGGAGCATATCGCAATTATGAGGATACCCGTTCTAGTCTGCATATCATCACCAATGCTGGATAAGGGATAAATACAACCAAAAGCCTTCACCCCCGTTCGTTGTGATCGGGAGTGAAGGCTTTTTTAGATATAGATAGGCTATTGCCAAGCAGGGTTACGGCTGAAGAGTTTGCGATGCTGCGGGTTTGTTTTTCTTGATCGCTGCTTTACCGAACCAGCGGTCACCAAACTTGTACACAATAATACCGGCGACAATAACCAGCACGCCGATTACTTTGCCCGGCGTCAGTGGAATACGCTCCAACACCAGCCATCCTGTCGTATCGAAAAATAATGCCGTAGTGAGCTGAGCGATCAAAACGATCGAGGTTGCAAAGGTCGGTCCCAAGCGACGAATCCCTTGCACCAGACAAAAGACAACGCCAACGCCGATCGCGCCGCTAATCCAGTACCACGGCTGCATATGCTGTAGTGAAAATGTTCCTTTCCCTTCGAAGATCAAACTGGCGGTCAGCGAAGCGAGAAAGCCCATCCCTAGCACCAGCGTCGTTGTCGCCCAAGAGCCGACCCTGTTGTTGACCTGATTGTTAAAAATCGTTTGCAGACTAACGAGCGCGCCTGCAATCGCGGCGAGCAGTATGCCCATAACCATGTGTATATCCCTCCTGCTATATGGATCGCGGATGTTGTTCCGCTGTGTCATTCACGTATGTGTAGAAATGCCATGCCATTTTAAAATTTCAAAATAATAACGCCAGCGATCATCAGCAGTACGCCAATACATTGCGGCAAAGTGATCTTTTGTCGGAGTACACCGAACCAGCCATTGCTATCCACCACAAAGGTCATACACAGCTGTGCAATGAGTAGTGCCGATACGGTAAAGGTCACTCCGATATACTGAATCGCCGTTACTTCGCTGAAAATGATGACTGACGCAAACGCTCCACCAAACCAGTACAGCGGCTTCACCTGACGCAGCCCTTGCCAGTTGCCGTCGCGTACAATAAGCAGCATCAAGCCAGCCAAAATAAAGCCGGTCAGCTGCGTAATGGTCGCTGCCTGCCAAGTCCCAATATCGTAGCTAATGCGATTGTTCGCTACGCCCTGTAAGGTAATGCACGCACCGCCAAGCAGTGCGAATAAAATGCCTTTAAACAAATACGAAACCTCCCCTAACCTACCGTACGATTCTTCGATACAATAAACCTTTTCCCATTAAAAGGCATATCGTTCACTTCATAAAGGACATATGTCCCATTACGAAAGTGGATTATGACTCAACAGCTCTAGCATACCTAACTTCAAACTCTGCATCGCATCCTCACGCGGCATTCTCATATAACGTGCCAGCTGCTGCATATCCTCCTCGAACAGCTCCAGAAAAGCCAGCATTGCCGCATCGTCTCCATGCTGTTGAATGCGGTAGATTAATTGCTCCAATTGTTCATCTTCTGTTTGAGTTGATTGAGCATTTTGTTTTTCCATCGGTTCACCGCCTGTTGGGAAAGATGCAGTTCCGCTGCGACTTCCTTTTCCTTCTTTTCCAAAATATACAGTCTGTACATGATCTCGCGTCCGGTTTCTGACGGCAACGATTGGATCAGCTCGTGACTCCACATCTTGCTATCGGTCGCTGACGTAAAATTGTCTACCGGAATGGCGGGTTCGAATAGTACAAGCCGTTCGTGATTTTGCTCCTTTTTGACGTAATAATGCAGTCTCCATGCTAGCCGTTTCAGTTCGGTGCGATAGTGTTCCTTGAGTGTCATGATACAGCCCCTCCCCGTCCTTGTGTTCTCAACTATAAAGGAGTTTTCCGGTACGTTTTTACAACAAAAACGGCTACTTTCTTTACATAAAATAAGAACATTTGTTCTTATTTATTATACCATTTTTACAGGTTAGTTACCTCATTTTTGTTGTAAAAAGCCGTCTTTTTTTACCATTATAGATGAACACCAAATGCAGTCATATCAAGGGAGGAATGATCCTATGACAGTTGCCGATGTAACGGGTCTAGTAACGACAGTCGGATTTCCAGTAGCGCTTTGTTTTGTGCTGTTAAAATATGTTTTGCAAAATATGGAAAAACAGCTGAGTCAGCTCGATGAAACGGTAAAAGAATTGGCGGAAGCAGTTCGCAGTCTACGCATGGAAAACAACGACAACAGCCATTCGTCGCGTCCGTCCAATCATCGAAGGCGTGATCATGACAGAGAAGACCACACGTAAAAAAGGATGCTCCTTTGGGGGAGCATCCTTTATCTACATCAGCATATATTCCCTGCTATTCTATAGACGAATCCAATCGATTATCCATGTAAAAAGGAATACCGCCTTATTATCTATCTACCGTGCATCAAGCCAGTATGAATATTAACGACGTCCGCGACGGCTATCCGAGCTGCGTCCACCCGCATTGCGACCGCCAGCGTTACCAGAGCGATTGCCGCCTGCATTGCCTGTGCCACGTCCACTTGCTTGACGACCACCTGCGCTACCGTTGCTACGTCCGCCTGCGCTGTCAGCATTGCGATTCCCGCCGGAACCATTGCCGAAGCTGCGTCCGCTTGCATTACTTCCACCTTTACGGTTACTTGCGCCATACTCGCGTGTGCGTGCATTACCCGTATTGGAAGCGGAGCCGTTGCCTTTGGATGAATCGCGGCGGAAATTGCCAGCGTCATCGGTGCGGCGTGATACAGCACTTGTCGTCAATGGACTTTCAGGGCGTGCCGATCTTTGAGGACGCTTGTTTTTGCCTGTGCGTTTTGGTCCGCTGAATGCTGCCGATTCGCTGCGATCATTCGTACGCTCGCTTGCACGCTCATTGCTGCGTTCGGTTGTACGTCCAGTCCCGCCACCGCCACGGCGTCCGCCGGAAGAACGTCCACCCTGTTGCGCAGAACCGCCGCGACTGCCGTAACCGCCGGAAGAATTGCGTTTGTTTTTGCCATTTCTGCCGCCGGATTCAGTTCCGCGTCCGCTGCCACCGCTGCGTGGTTTATGCTCACGCACATTAGACAGCAATTCGCCAGAATCGTCAGATTGTGCAGACGTACGAGAGATTTCACGTTGCAGCTTCTGCGATGTTTCGCGTTCGATCTGCTCCAGCTCACGACGATCATGCGGTGTTACGAATGTAATCGCGCGACCTTTGCCACCTGCACGACCGGTACGACCGATCCGGTGAATATAATATTCAACATCCTGTGGGATGTCATAGTTAAATACATGGGTTACGCCTTCTACGTCGATACCACGCGCCGCTACATCCGTTGCAACCAGCAATTGCAGCTTGGCTTCGCGGAATGCCTTCATAACCTGCTCACGCTTGTTCTGAGACAGATCACCATGCAGCTCGTCCGAGGAGTAGCCCATTTCCTGCAACTCTTCATTCAGCTTGGCAGCGCGGCGCTTCGTACGGCAGAAAATCACTGCCAGATACGGCTGCTCGCGGTCGATATATTCTTGCAGTGCAGCCAGCTTGCCGCGTGGTGTGCACTCGACAACCAGCTGACGAATCAGGTTCAGTGGAACAGTTTCCTCTGTACCTACACGGATGTCATGCGGTTTGCGCATGTATTGTGCAGACAGACGACGAACGCCTTCTGGAATCGTTGCAGAGAACAGCATCGTTTGACGGGATGGCGAAGTTGCCAGAATGATCTGCTCAACTTCCTTCAGGAATCCCATATGCAGCATTTGATCCGCTTCATCCAGTACAAGGGTGCGAATCTTGGTCATATCCAGCGTGCCACGACCCATATGGTCCAGCAAACGTCCCGGTGTACCTACAACCAGATGGCAGCCGCCCTCTAGCTTGCGCAGCTGGCGTTCTACGTCCTGACCGCCATAAGCGGCTAGAATGCGCACGCCTTCGTAAGCGTCAGCCAGCTTGCGTGCTTCAGTAGCGATTTGCAGCGCCAGCTCGCGCGTTGGCGCCACGATCAGCGCTTGTGGAGCACCGGTTACGCTTAGATTCAATTTTTCAAAAATAGGCAGCAAAAATGCCAGTGTTTTACCGGTACCGGTTTTTGCCTGTACAATCGCGTCTTCGCCCTGGAGCAGAAGCGGAATGGATGCCTGTTGCACTTCAGTCGGCTGGGCAATGCCGTTCGCTGCAAGCAGTTCTACCGCCGCAGACGAAATATTGAAAGAGTTAAAATTTGTCACTGTGTTCACCTGTTCTTCCTTCATATTGGGCAGCCCGTCCGCACATCATGATGCAACCGCAAATCCATACGGCCCAGGCCAGAGTCGTTCGCCATGTACAGATGTGTATCTATCTGTTCATTCCACGTCCGCTCGTAAAAAGAAGCATCGGTTCATCCCGATGCTTCAGTGCCGGTTCATCACCGACACGATATAATCATACGAAATACGACATATTCATGTATCCATCATTACAGCTTGTGTACTGATCAAAACGCCAGCAAAGTGCAGACGTCCCTAGGGTCAATATAACGTGTATTGCGGTTTCCGTCAATGCCCGGATGAAACAGAGCCATGACTCAGGCGTTCGTACAATTCGCGACTCTCTTCATTTAGACCACGAATATGAATCACTTTGCCATTTTGCTCATACTTATCCTTGAGCTTACCAATGCCGATTACCGCCGAGTGATCCCAAATATGGGAACGGGCAAAATCAACGGTTACCTCTTGGGAATCGTCTGCCGGTTTAAAATGATCGACGAACTGACTCATCGTACCGAAGAACATCTGTCCCCGCACCTGATAAATCCGATGCTGCGGCGTCGAATCTGCCGTTTCGTCGATATGCAGCTGCGACATCTTCCAACCAAAACGCAGAGCGCTCATCACTACACCAACACCAACGCCGATGGACAGATTGTCGGTCAGCACGACGATCACGACCACCGTAATCATAATGATCGCTTCTGCCAACGGTACTTTATGAATCGTCAGCAGCGAGTTCCAGCTAAATGTACCGATGGATACCATGATCATCACGCCTACCAGCGCCGCCATCGGCACCTCGCGTACAATCGAACCGAGCACAACAAGCAGCACGAGCAGGAATACACCTGCGACAAAGGTAGACAGTCGTCCACGTCCACCCGATTTAACGTTAATGACCGATTGTCCGATCATCGCACAGCCCGCCATACCACCGAAAAAGCCACTCACGATATTTGCCAGACCTTGACCTTTGGCTTCGCGGTTTTTATCACTTTTCGTTTCGGTCATTTCATCGACAATCGTTGCTGTCAGTAGCGATTCCAGTAGACCAACAAAGGCAATTGAGATCGAATATGGCAAGATTGTAATGAACAAATTCCAGCTAAGTTCCACCATCGGTAGATGGAAGAACGGCAATTCATTGCTCAGCTTGCCCATATCGCCAACCGTACTCACATCCAGATGCAGGAAGTACGTCAGCAGCGATACGATAATAATCGCCACCAGCGGTGCAGGAACTGCTTTGGTAAACAGCGGCAAAATATAAATAATCGCCAGCGTCAGCGCCACCAGTGCATACATCAGCCAATTGGCTCCGACAAACTGTGGCAGCTGTGCTGAGAAGATGACAATCGCCAGTGCGTTCACAAACCCTGTCATGACTGATTGCGGGATAAAGGTAATAAAGCGTCCAATCTTCAACCAGCCCAGAATAATCTGAAAGATCCCCGCCAAAATCGTTGCTGCAAACAAATATTCCACGCCATGCTGGGCAACCAGCGTACCGACCAGCACCGCAATCGCTCCGGTCGCTGCCGAGATCATACCCGGTCGTCCACCCGCCAGCGAAATGACAATCGCAATACAAATCGAAGCGTACAAGCCGACCATCGGATCGACACCCGCAATGATTGAGAAGCCAATCGCTTCTGGTATCAGGGCAAGGGCTACCGTAATTCCTGCCAGCACATCGGGTCGGATATTACCGAACCATTGTTGTTTATAATTCATGATCATCCTCTTTCGGGCATGGAACAGCGATCCGATTGAATGGTAAAGCATTCCCGGACGTTACTGATCAGATGAAGCGCCATGCTTATTTGTGTAAAATGACTTCCCTCTCGCGGGGAAGATCGGAGCCGTATGTACAGATAGAGTTCCATTATAGCCAATCTGCTGTCATTACGCCAGACAATATCCAATTGTAATCGTTATCATTACAATATTAATACGTTTTCCCTTTATTGTTCCTTCCTATATCGCTTTATTGGTTCGTCTATTCCTTGCTTCTCTGCTCTATTGATCCTCATTCTTCACAGCATCCAAAAACAAAAAAAGAACGGACCTGTTAGGGTCCGTTCTCGTTAATTCATTATGACTTCAGCATCGTTTGATTATGGCTTCATTATCGATTGATTTTAACTTCAGAATCGGTTCTTTATCGCCTCATCTATCGGTTGTATCCCTCGATCAACAAAGCATGTCCGTCCACATCCATCTAAAACCTACCTGATTTGAATATAGCGAACAGCAGCCAAAGGACCATTAGCGTCGCAATACTGAAGCCAATCTCGACGACTGGCAATCCCCATAGAATCGGGGACTGGTCACGTAGCGACGAACCGATAATCAGCCCGACCATAATGATACAGAACGCCAGCAGCACAATACTAAATGCTAGCCGATTGACGATCTGATCCATCTTATGCAGCAATTCGCCCAGCTCTGGCACATTCACTTCCACCTTGAGCTTGCCGGAGCGAATCGTACGCGACAATTCGGACGCCTGACGCGGCAGATCGGTCAGTACCTCAATCGCTTGAAAAGCACCATCGGTAATACGTTCGCGCAGCTTTTTCGGACTGTAGCGCTCGCCGAGCAAGCGTCTGCCGAACGGCTCCGCCATATTGAGAATACTGAGCGATGGATCAAGCCGCTCGATGACACCTTCCAGCGTAATCAATGCCTTGCCGAGCAGCGCCAGATCGGACGGAATATCGATCCGGTAATTACGGATAATCGCAAACATCTCATTCAACGCTTCGCCCAGATCGATTTGCGAAAACGGAACATCATAGTACTGCTCCCGCAACCGTTCCAGTTCACCGCGCATCGACGAAATATTAATATCATCCGGTACAAAGCCAAGCCGCATAATCGCTCGCACCATACTGTCCGTATTTTTGCGTAATAGCGCGATTACGAAGGAAGCAAGTCCATTTTTCGTATCGGTGTTCAGACGTCCCATCATGCCAAAATCCAGATAGGCGATTCGCCCATCCCGCAGCGCCAGCAAATTGCCCGGATGCGGATCAGCATGGAAGAAGCCGTCGATAAAAATCTGTTTTAGCATCGAATCGACTAGTCGTTGCGCAACATTGGACAACTGCAATCCCTGCTGCACAATCTGATCGGGACGCCCCATATGAATCCCATCGACGAATTCCATCGTCAGCACGCGAGCAGACGTATAATTCCAGAATGTTTTCGGAATCAGGATATTGCGGTCGCCATCAAAGTTCTGGGCGAGCCGCTCCATGTTGCGTCCTTCCACATTATAATCCAGCTCCGCGCGCATCGATTTGGAAAATTCCTCAATGATCTTGTCAATATTGTAATGCGATACCCAGTCCATATGACGACGAGCAATGCCGATCAGATCCTGCAAAATCTCCAGATCGCGATTGACGATGCGCGCGACACCCGGACGCTGTACCTTGATCGCTACCATTTCGCCGGTATGCAGCTTGCCTAGATGCACCTGCCCAATCGAAGCGGCTGCAATCGGCTGCTCCTGAAAGGTTTCTAGCATGTCCTCCAGCGATGCGCCCAGCTCTAGCTCAATAATCTGCCGCGCTTCCTCGCCGGCAAATGGAGGCACCTGATCCTGTAGCTTGACCAGTTCCTCGATAATATTTTCTGGCAGCAAATCCGAGCGTGTACTCGCAAGCTGCCCTAGCTTGATAAAAGTTGGTCCCAGTTCTTCCAACACAAGCCGAATCCGTTCGCCCACCGTACGGATGCCCTGCGACTCGCGACGTACCAGCTTAAGTGGAATCGCCAGCATTCGGTTCAGTCCCAGTTCCTCGACCATATAACCAAAGCCATGACGCATCAGCGCCATGGCGATTTCTCTGTACCTTCCGGCATGCCGGATATGAAGAGACATCTTATGACAGTGGCGGCTGCGGCTGTTCCTGTTCTTTCTCAGCCAGGCGCTTCTCCAGCACAGTAATCCGCTGTTCCAGTTGCTCAACGGTCGCTTTGGTCGGTACATCCAGCTCGGTCAGGGCTTTTTGCACCTGCAGGCGTACCCAGTCCTTGATCTGACCCTGCTCCTCGGCACCGCGATCCATCAGACGATCAATCAGGGCGTTAGATTCAGATGGTGCCAGTTCACCGCGTTTAACGAGATCATTAACCGCTTTTTCCACTTTCTCCTTGCTGACTACCGTCACACCAAGACCTAGGGATATCGCTTTTTTGAACAAATCGCTCATTTCCGTTCCTCCTGACATAGATTAAATACAACCAAGCAGTCTGCATATTGGCATAGTCCGGTAAAGGCAAGCATAGGACTTTTTCTAACACATTTCGCCCTCAATCAGCCTTACCGGCGCATGACAATATGACCATGCATATTGTGTCTGTTTCCAGTATAACGGTTTGAGCGTCATATGCCTAATCTCATCTTGGCTGGGCTTGCTACAATCTTGCTACGTCGGATATTTCCATTACGATATGCCAGCCACCCAGTTCAATCCCTGCACAATCATACGCCGAAATTGCTCATATTCAAACGAAGGCGCATGATGCCCAGGCATCAGGTACACAGTGCGTCCGAGACCATACTTGGAGCACCATGCCGCAGGCCAAGTGTCGCCATCCATGCTATACTCCATCAAAATGGTGCGCTCCGCCCCGGTGAGCAAATTGAACTCATACGGCTCTTCCTCCATATGAAATGACGAGATGCCCTGCATGATCGGATGGCTCGGTGAAGCAATGTGCATCTCCAGTGAGCGGTATTCGGTATGACCGCGATACTGCGCTCCCATCAGCTGCCGCAATTCGTAATTGGTTTCCTGCAAGGACACGCCGCAATGCAGGATAAGCAGCCCTCCTCCATTGACTACATATGTAATGATTCCAGCGGCATGCTCTAGACTAATCTTTTTGTTGAACGCATCGGTGTACACAATGCACACATCGTATGCCTCCAATCGCTCCATATCAAACATTTCGTAGTCGTCGCTAATATGCAATTCCCAGCCCTCCGGCATGAGGTCGCTGATGTGCGACTGAATCTGATCCAGCGGGTGGTACGGTGCATCATCACCGTAATCGCCAATCAATAGCGCTTGTCTGACATGATGTTGGTGATCGGTGTGTATGTTCATATACGGGTTACGTCTCCTTTGCAGTGTAATAAGGTGGCTCGGTGATTCCACCGTACGACAATGAAAAAGAAGATCCGGCGATCTTGTTGTCGTTGCGGGCAGAATGACATCTGTTTACCGAATGCTCCACTATGTCCTTACCCGTATTTTCATAAGATCGTGCATATTATTTCAATTTTTATGCTTTACGATTTAGATGAAAATGGGAGATTGGTCATGACATTTACTATGTACGTCATCTATCAACAGAATAGGCATATCTGACCATACCAAAAACAGCATGATCTTTTTGTTCAAAAGGCATCATGCTGTTGATCGTACGCATATGCAATTGTTCACACACTGACTATTAGAGATCGATATACGCAGAATATTAGAATTTCTTAGCTGCTTTTTTACGGGCAGGCTTTTTAGCTTTGGCTTGCTCCTCCGCTACACGTACCGCTTCTTCTTCCGCTTCGCGCTTTTGCACTTCCAGCTGTTTGGCTTGCTCTTTTTGCTTCGCCTCGTACGCTTGATTCAGCGTATTCTGAATATCCTCTTTGCGCATTTTCAGATGGCTGCTAAAAATATCCGGGAATACGAATACTTTGCGTCCTACATTCTGAGCAAACATCACAGTAATCCGTTCGTTATCATTTTCCAGTACCTGTCCTACGCCAAATACTTCGTGCATTACCTGTTCGTCCGTTAAATTCATATGTTTGCCTCCTGTGGCCGCTCATTGGCTGAATACGCCATACAGCTGTTAGCCGGATTGGATAAAATCATTCACTGTGACTGGAGAGATTGCATGGTGTGTAGCGTGTATCTTGCATGCGGATGTAGTATACGGAGAGGGATAAGCGAGGGGAATAGAGCAGCAGATGATGAACATGAATGTTCATTCTGTGTTTTTTGCAGCATAAATAAGCAATAATAGAAATAGAGACAAAAAATGCAGCGGCACCTGTTAAAAATCGGAGCGATGTTAACAAGTCCACTGCATGTCTGTATATTCATTATAGCATACATAGCGCTTATACAGTGAAAGGAATATGTCACTGGCGCATTTTAATCATTCGATGCTTACTTAGAAGAATTAATAGGGTTGCTTACTAGCTTCGCTTTGCGCTTACAACCTAATGATGATTGACGGATACGTGAGCAACCGTTTACGCCCAGTACTCATCCGGTACATAGCGAATCTCTGAAACCGCATCAATTACCAACACACCCTGCTCCGAATCAAATTGTACCGTTTCAGGGTTCACATAATACCAGTGCTTAATCTGCGGTCCTTCTTCTGGAATTTCAAAGCGGAACATATTCAATTCACCGCGAAATTGTACAATATTCGCAGCAATCTCCGACGGCACGCCGCGAAAGACCATCCGGTAACCGCCCTCTGGCAGTACGGCAAATTCATATTCCAGCGGCAAGCGATTGTTATTCAAAAACTCCCGCCCTGTAACCGCATGCTTGACCATCACTGTCTCTTTCATACGTATCCTCCTTACGGCAGATCGATCAGCAGCCAAAATACTGGCTGTTCTGCGACCACATCCAGTTTGCTCACCTCTTGAATCCGAGCGGCATCACGCGTCGACAATTCATATTCATCGTTGATACGCAGCGATCCATTGATCACAAATACATACGTACGACGGTGGGGCTGCTGAACAAATTCAATCCGCTCTCCCGCTTCCAAACGGCTCAAATATATCGTCAGATCCTGATGAATGGTTGCCTGATTCTCACCACCCTGACGACTAACGATGGGCAGCAAGGTACCATTCAGCGATGACGGATTAAACGAAGATGTCATATATGAAGGCGTCAATCCGCGTGCTTCCGGTTCAAACCAGAGCTGTAGCAAATTACAGTCATGCTCATCCGACGCATTATGTTCGGTATGCACCACACCAGAACCCGCCGACATCCGCTGAATGCCACCAAAGGAACTGACTGCTTCATTTCCTAGATTATCCTCATGACGCAGCTGACCTTGCAAAACAATCGAGACAATCTCCATGTCGCTATGTGGATGCGCACCAAATCCACGGGATGGAGATATGATATCGTCATTGAACACACGCAGGGGTCCAAAGCTTACATTGTCCGCATCCTGATATTCACCAAACGAAAAACTATGACTGCCCCGCAGCCATTCGCGGTCAAAATGAAAACGTTGATCTGCTGGATAAATAGTAAACATGATGAGATATCCTCCCCGGTCTATACTGAATAAATGTAATAAACTAACGAATATAATGTATTATATCTGCTAACGAAGCAACATACAATTGCAGATCGCAACCGCACCCTATGAAGATACATTTCTGTCCATAGAACACAGCAGTAACGAAGCACAAACAAGCCGCTACTCCTATAGTATATATGGAGCAGCGGCTTGTGATTTAAACAGATGATCACGATATTTGAAACGGTTTACGGACTACTTACAGCTTGAAGCGAGCGATCAGCTGTTGCAGTTGTTCTGCCAAACGAGTGAGATCGGTAGCAGCGCTGGATACTTCCTGCATGGATGCCAGCTGTTCTTCCGCAGCAGCAGAGATCGTTTCCGTATTGCCAGCAGCTTCATCGGAGATACTAGCAATATTTTCGATAGATTCCACCACTGCGCCCGCATCTTGATTCAGCGAGTTGGTTGTCGCAGATACATCGTCCATTTTGCGGGATACGGCTTTGATCGAACGATTGATTTTGGAGAATGAACGACCAGACGTATCAACGGCAATGATACCACCTTCAACATTTTGCTTCGCTTGATCCATAACTTCCAGCGATTCGCTAACTACGCCCTGCATACCGATGATCAGCTGGCTAATGCGTTGCGCCGAATCTGCCGACTCGGACGCCAGCTTGCGTACTTCCTCAGCAACCACGGCAAAGCCTTTGCCATGCTCTCCTGCACGCGCTGCTTCAATCGAAGCATTCAGCGCCAGCAGATTGGTCTGTTTGGCAATATTGCGGATCAGATCGACAATGCCATCAATTTCGGACGATTTATCACTCATTTGATTGATAATGACATTCAATCGGTCTACCGTCACTTGAATATCGTAAATTTTCTGAACGACATCGATAACCGACTCATTCCCTTTGGCAGCAGCTTTGGCGGCTTCACTCATCGTCTGGCTCACATCGCCGACGTGAGTAGAGATTTCGTCTACACGCTGCGACATACGCTGAATCGCGGAGGCACCATCGTTAACGCTCGTCACCTGACGGTCGCTACCGGTCGCTACTTCCTGAATGGCAAGGGTCACATGCTCAACGGAACGGCTTGTTTCCTCTGCTCCAGCAGCTAGCTCTTCCGAAGCGGAAGATACATTATCCGTTGTCTCGCGTACACTTTCGATCATATCGCGCAGATTGCTAACCATCAGCGCAAAGTCGCGTGCTAGATCGCCAATTTCATTATTTTTACTCTGATCAATATTCACCGTCAGATCGCCTTCACTGATCTGATGTGTCGTTTGGCGCAAACGGCTGATCGGCTTCATGATCATGCGGATACACCAGAAGACGATAATCGCAGCAATCACAAGCGAAATACTAACAATAATCAATGCCATATCGCGTACTGGCTCAGCAGCCTGCTCTACTTCGCTGCGATACATCGTACCGGCGATTTTCCAGCCAGTAGTTTCATTCGTCAGAAATACCATCGTTTTGGGATGACCTTCAAATACATAATTGATCTGTCCCGTTTTCTCAGCATACATTTGTTGCAAATACGCACCCGTCGCTTTGTCACCCGTTTTACCATTCCGACTGGAAATATAATTCTGATCAGCATCCAGCATGATGACATAGCCTTCTTGTCCAACCGGAATGTCTGCCAGCTTAGAAAGATTTTCTAGATTGAGTGATACGCCGAGTACACCAGAGCTATCCGGTAATGTACGCGCGATAACAACGACTGGCTGGTTGTTGGAGTTGATAACCACTTTGGTAATCACCGTCGTACCTGGTGCAGCCATCGCTTGCTTGTACCAATCGCGTTCACGTGGGTCATAGCCATTCTCGTTTTGCTTCGGAATCGCACGGATCATCGTGCCATCAGGCGTACCAACAAAGGCATCTACTGTTTCTGGGTGCAAGCCCACATAACGTGCCAGATCTGGTACGATCTGCGGGCTGAAGCGCCCGTCAATCATCGACGCATTGAACAGCTTGGACAAATATTCGACATCATACTCTTTTGAACTTAGCGAGCTTTGCACGAAATTATTTGCCGTATTCACACTTTGAGTAGCACTCGTAATGAGCTGTGCCTCCACTTGGGTTTTGGCATTGTTGTACATAGAAATACTTATTACAAGGCTTGGCGCCAATAGTACAAACGCAAAAGCCACAATCAGTTGATTACGGATAGACCAGCGCAATCGAGGCTTTTTCGACCATTTTTTCATCATTCCACACTCTTTCTTATTAAATTTCGACCAATAATGTAATCTGGATGTTAGCATTGATCTGTTACACTATATATCGCCTAACGAGTGGCAATTATTTAGTATGCTGTATAACTTATGCGAAATTTGCCGAAATATGTACGGATCGCTTGTTTAAAGGAGCTTGTTTGAGGAAAAAAGAGGAGCAAACGCAGTATAAGTTGGTGCATTCACTGATTTCGGCAAAAAAGAAAAGTTCCATTTCGTCTCATTTACACTTACATTTTTACTACTATATTCCATATTCTATACATAGCAACAAAAGAACAAAAGGCATATTGCTCTACTGCCCTCATTCCTACGACAAAAAAGGGACTATGGCTACTGCCATAATCCCTGTCTACGAATATATCTTTTGACCAGATACGGATGTCCAATATTTCCACGCACCATCGCGGTTCCATGTTGACTCCGTTCATCCTTATTTTGTTTATGAGTTTGATGCCAATTGCCCGCGTTCTCCGCGTTGCTTTTTGCTGAACAATACACCGTCCAGCGACAGCAGCGCGCTTCCTGCTAGTGCCATTTGCAGGCTGGTAAACAGGATCAGATAATCAAACTCCGTACCCATCATGAATGGCTGACCTGCCTTTGCAGTCACCAGTACGCCGACCATTACAATCGTCAGCGCCAAGCCTGCCAGACGAGTCAACAGACCGACGATCAATGCAATACCGCCAGCGATTTCAATGACAGCTACAACTGGTGCCAGAAATGCTGGCAAGCCGAGACTTTGGAAAAATCCTTGCGTACCGCCAATCCCACCCTGAAACTTAGAAAATCCATGCAATACGAAAATAAAACCTGTCAGCACCCGCGTAATCAGCAAGCCCAGCTCCACATACCTTTTGTTCCAATTCATTATTCATTCCTCCTCTGTGATATACACTACGTATTGTAGTGCTATTGTATACAAAGTCACTTGCTGTGCCTGGTTTTGCCCGTAGAGAGCAAAACTAGACACTTTCTCTGTCTACACAAGCGACCATAATAACAAAATACTAAGCGCCGTCAGTACCGGCAGCGAGATCATAATGGATGACCAGGATAAGCGTGGGGATACCCCGCTATCTGGCTCCAGAATCCGGTGAATCCGGTAGTTGAGCGACGTTTCCGCAAACGAAGAATAGATCATACGGGCGGGTAAATGGATACCACCCTTAGCACGGTTGACCAGCTTGAGCAGTGCGCCGCCGATGCCGACGGGCGTACCGAGCCGCTGAATCGCATCATGATCTGCCAGCACCTCTCGCGAAATTTTGTACTGGTGAGCCATATGCCGCAGCACTGGCAAAAACCACAGCGCAAAGGCTGCCTGTCCCAGCAAACATGTCACCAGTGGATCACGCTGACGATAGTGGAACAGCTCATGATGCACCACCGCTTGCTGCTCCTCTTCATTGAGCAATTGCAATAGACCTTCTGACAAAATAATACGCCGATGCCAATTGCCCATCGTCAATGCTAGGGGCTGACGGCAGGAAACAATCACAAATACGTCTTGCCCATTCGGACTGTAACGGTTGTTAAATGCCGTGGACAGTGCTGGATTTTCCAGTTCTCGACAGCGTCTCGCTGCCCGATAGGAACCGTACCACTGATCCAGTCCATAACCGACGTATAATACAAAGGTACACGTAACCAGCGCTGCCAGTAGATGACTGACCGAAAGCCAGCCATGATTCTGCATCCACATATTGCAAATGCGCAGCAGATCAAACGGCAGATTCCAGCCAAACAGCATATGCAGCGAATATACGCCCATCAGTCCTAACGTAAATACGGACAGACTCAAACTAACCTTCAACAAACGCTGCGAACGACGTTGCCACCATTCTACTCGTTGTTTTTCCATTGTTTGATTTTATCCTCCAAGGCTTGAATAAGTTTGGGGTCCACTTCTTCCAGCACATCAACCATATGATTGACGGCCAGTGAACCGAACTCCTCCATCAGCTCATGAGTCAGTTCCCTGGATTGATTGTTCAGAAAATCTGCGCGGCTTTCCGACGGAACATAGTGAAAGCTTTTGCCTTCGATATGTCGAGATAACGCACCTTTATCCACTAGACGATTCATCACTGTCATCACCGTATTAAAATTAAGCGGCTTGCTTTGGCTGATCACAGTTTGCACTTCCTTGATCGTCAGCGGATGCTGCGCTTCCCATAGCACATTCATAATCTGCGCTTCCAGCGGACCGAAAAAACGATCCAGTCCAGTAGCACCTACATTAAACTTTTTGATTTTCATTTTCTGTATGCCACCTCACACTACACATTGTAGTTCCAACCGCAAAGGCAGTCAAATTTGTGAAGTTAATTGTATAATATCACAATTTGCGTAACAGTCTATACTTTTCGTTAGTTTCTTTATTTACCTTTTGGAAAATATCAAGAAAAACATCCGTATTCATCCAATTTATTCCTCAACTCTATGAATCTACTTGGTGAATCGCTTGGATTGATTCCACCCGTTTATAAGTTTCCATATCTTATACAGATTGCCATCCATCGTCTCAGGGAATATGCACATTGCATAAGAGGCATGATCTTGCTGTGGGGTTACATAGGAACCTGCGCATACGCCCTGAAACCATGAATATGCAGCTGTCTACATCCTACATCAACTTTCACTCGGTTCAGTTGACTCTGGTTGCTGCTCTTACTGCTCAATGACCTTCATTCCAGATCACTGTCATCTCCACCGTATCAGAGCCAGGCTGTAGCGGGCTTGCATTCAATATCCAGCTCTCGCCCGTCACTTCATTGCTGCCCTGAATGACGAGATGCTTGTCGCTAATCTTTTGTAGCGCATCCGGCATATCCTGAATACGGAAATACTCGCTATACGTTTTCGCCAGCGTCTCCATATCCAGCTTCGTTTGCAGCGTCAATCGTACAAACTGTGCTTCGGTCGTATCATTGCGTACCGCCGTTACAACCGTCGCATCATCAGGAATCGGAAAATCTGCCGGCACTCCATCCCCCGGTGCACGAGCCACCACACTTTGCGCCGCTAGACTTGCTGCTTCCACCGAAGCAGGCTGTGCCGCCATTCCTGGCACAAACAACGCAGCTACCAGCAACCCAGCCATACCAGAACTTGTCCATCTATTCATGACAACCTCTCCTCTGCTGTCGTATCGTTCATCACAAGCCATTACGTGCTGACCGGTAACTCGCCCTCTGCATGATCATTCACGACTCGAACTGACATAACACGGGAGAACCCAAACAAGGACAAGCGCCAACCTATACAATCGTTACGCTTGTCCTGTCCGGTATATCCATCTATACGATGGCCCTGCGGCCTTGTGCGCTGCGGCTTACGGACTCAGGCGCCGCATGGTAACCTTTCAAAAACGAAGATTGCACATCACTGTCTATCTTGTGCGTTCCCGTTTCTCACTGGCTTCCATACTTCACAATATCCGGCTGAATGCGCCGCAGACCTTACGATGGGGCTTGTCGAACAGCTCCGTTTCCTCTGCTTCTGTTTACAAGCTAGTATACGATGAAGCCTAGCTTATAAACGGTAATATGTTAGAGCGATTCAACAGGCTGTATATAAAAGCGTCCGGTCTTATTCCAGAAAAAGGCTACCCCTTGAATGGTTGTCAGACCGGACGCTGAATATCAGTGTTCCTGTAGTGTATTTTGCTGTGAATGATTCGCGATGGTTAGAAGAGAATCAGCTGTGCAGCTGCGCCATAAATTCGTTAATATCCACGCCAAGCCCTTGAGCAAGACGCATACCGTATTCACGGTCGGCACGGATGAAGTTGCAGATCGCGCGCAGTTGAATATCTTTTTTGACTACCTGTAAATCATTAACCAGATTGTTGAGTAAATTATCCTTTTGTTCGTCAGAATAGGAACGATATTGTTCACCAGCCTGCGCAAAATCATCGGTTTTTTCAATTTTCTGGCGAGTTACATGACCTTGCAGCTCTACTTCGGTATCGCGGTAGGCTGGATCTTCGGATGGACCTTCGCTGTAGCTGTTCGGCTCGTAGTTGTAGCGACTGTTATCTTGATTCACATTCATCAAACCATCGCGTTGGTGGTTACGCACCGGTGCGTACGGGCAGTTTACCGGAATTTGCAAATAGTTCGGTCCGAGACGGTGACGCTGCGTGTCTGGATAGGAGAACAGACGACCTTGCAGCAGCTTGTCTTCGGATGGCTCGATGCCCGGTACAACCGCACTTGGCGAGAACGCAGACTGCTCTACTTCAGCGAAGAAGTTTTGCGGATTTTTGTTCAGCGTCATCGTGCCGACCAGATGCAGCGGGAATTGGTCTTCCGGCCATACTTTGGTTGGGTCCAGCGGATCGAACGCATAGTTGTCGATGTCTTCTGGCTGGATAAACTGTACTTTCAACTGCCATTCTGGGAACTCACCCTGCTCGATATGGTCAAACAGATCGCGGGTCGCGTGGTTGAAGTCTTTGCCCTGCTGCTTTTCCGCTTCGTCGGCGGAGAAGGTGCGTACACCCTGCGACGATTCCCATTTGTATTTCACATAGGTTACTTTGCCTTCGTCATTGATCCATTTGAAGGCGTGTACGCCAAAGCCGTCCATCTCGCGGTAGTTCGCTGGTGTACCGTGATCCGAGAACAACCATGTCATCATATGCGTCGATTCTGGTGTCAGCGTCATGAAGTCCCAATAACGACCCGGATTCTGGATATTCGTTTGCGGGTCCGGTTTCAGGGAATGCACCATGTCTGGGAATTTGATCGCATCACGAATAAAGAATACCGGCAAATGGTTGCCGACAATATCATAGTTACCTTCTTGGGTGTAGAATTTCACCGCAAAGCCGCGCGGATCGCGTGCTGTTTCGGGGGAACCGACACCATGAATAACGGTGGAAAAGCGGACAAATACCGGCGTTTCCAGACCTTCTTCTTGTAGGAATGCTGCTTTGGTGTATTTTTTCATGCTGTGTTCCACACGGAATACGCCATGTGCTCCGGCACCACGTGCGTGTACAACGCGCTCTGGAATACGTTCACGGTCAAAATGGGCGATCTTCTCGATCAGGTGGTAATCCTCCAGCAGTGTAGGCCCTCTGCGTCCAGCTGTTCTGGAGTTCTGGTTGTCTCCAACCGGAGCACCTTGGTTTGTCGTCAAACGGTTATCCATCGTTAGATCATCCTTTCGTGTATCCGTGATTTCACACTTCCATGAATTAGACTTGCATTTAGACTCATTTCAAAATCAGAAGTTAGGTTTATTCTATCATCGCTTGCTGGATCGTTCATGAGGGGGGGATGATGCTTCCATGAAGATGGGGTGAACATGCTTCAGCAACTTTGGGTGATGGCGCTGGAAGGGGAATTGTTTGGCTGATGCGCTTCGGGAAGGGATAGGGGGCACGTCCTCCGGTGGAGCCGCGGGAATCTTTTGGAATGGGGAGAGAAGGAAGATTCCTGCCCCTCCAAAGTCGTCCTTTGCCCCCTATTCCCTTCCCTCCGCTCCGTGCAAAGCATTTCTTTTAGCGGAATCTAGGGGTTACTGGAAGCTGTTTGGGTGGTGGGGGGAGTAGTTTTTTTGCAAGAGAAGGAGTGGGAGTTGCGTTTGGGGAGAGATTGAATTGGATGAGTTGATTGAGTTTATTAGTTGGCGTATCCTGCAAATGGAGATTGAGTTGCTGTATGGTATTGCGTTTGAGGGTATAGTTTTTCAGATTTTTAGATTCAGAGATTCAGAGATTCAGAGATTCAGAGATTCAGAGATTCAGAGATTCAGAGATTCAGAGATTCAGAGATTCAAGAAGATGATAGGAGGAACTTTGATGATTTTGAAACAAAATAAAGACCAGTGAGCACTTGGAGAAGTGTCGCTGGTCGGACTGGTGTATGGGGGTGGTTGTATTTATTGGGTGGTGCGATTGTTTGTTAGTTAAAGGTAGCTTCGTTGTGGAGAAGCTGGGATATGCTTGGGTGTTGGACGATGTTTGGTACTGGTAAGCACCTGCTTGTTTGTTGATAACCCAACGAATGATGAATGGGAGCAGATGCTGAATCAGTCCGCCAGGCGGTAGCCTACGCCGCGTACGGTGGCGATGTATTGGGGAGCGGATGCGTTGTCGCCGATTTTTTTGCGCAGACTTTTGACATGGACGTCAACCACGTTGCTGCCGCCGAAAAATTGGGTGCCCCAGATTTCGCTCATTAGTTCTTCACGGGACAGTACGCCGCCTTCGCTTTCGATGAGCATTTGCAGCAGATCGTATTCAGTTTTGGTCAGCTCGACGCGGCGTTGACCACGGTATACGGTCATTTTTTTGCGGTCGATCCACAGGTCTTTGAATACGATGCGGTGCTGGGCATCATCGGCTGCGGGTGCTACGGGACGGCTTGCGTTGGAGCGAATCACACGTTCCACGTGATACAGTCCTTCTTGCGGACGCATAGGCCAAATCAGCAGTTCTTCTTCTGTCCATTCTTTCATGCCGAGTGCCAGCATCTCTTCACGGACAAGGAAAATCGACGGCACATGAGAATTGTTCTCATTTATGCGTAACTTAGCCAATTCAATATCGCTACTACCCGCAGATGAGATCATATCGAAAATATACAGGTCTGCGCTGATCGAGCCGGAACCGCTATTTTCCCAGCGATGAAATACCATCACATCAAAACAGCTGTCGGACAGCATACGTGTCAGGTCGTGTACACGGCTTGGAACCGGGCTAATGATCACGACACGGCGCGTGACTGGGCAAGCCATAGGCATATGTTCAGCGGATGCATAATCAGTAGAAAGATAATCATTCTCAATTATTTTTTCGATTTGTTTTTGCATTCGGTACACACTCCTCTAAATACGACATGTGCATGATGGACATCGTACCCGGTTTCCTCCGCTACATCAGCGTACCATTGCAGTGGGGCATCGGTCATGACTTCATCCACACGTCCGCAGGTTTCACAAACAATATGCTGGTGATCGTCCATTTTGCCGTCATAACGACTGGCGGTTTCACCAAGCTTCAATTCACGGATGAGACCGTTATCTGTCAGGTATCTTAACGAGTTATATACAGTTCCGTAAGCAAAATTATGACCACGCTCTACCAACCGATTCATCACGTCAGCGGCAGTAGGGTGATCCTCGGCGTTGTAGACGATATCGTAAACAGCTTTCCGCTGCGTCGTCAGGTTGATTGTTTTCACATGGATCATTCCCTTAATTTTGATTTTAGAATAAGTATAAATCCATTTCAAATGTCGGTCAATAGGTTTAGACACTAAAGCGATAATGATTCTCAGGATTTTGGAGATTTGTTGTATTATTTGTCGATAATGATTCGTTTTGGGATGGATTTGGGATCATTTTTTTGGTGAAGTTGATATGGCTTTTTTGGTATTTTAAACCGTTTGTGGAGTTTGAATCGGGTTGCGGGTTGAGTTAGGTAGAGGTAGATTAGTGAAAATGGCAGAGTTACAAATGAAGCAACCGTTGAGTTCTAGAACTCAACGGTTGCTTTTAGAAAGATATTTATTATTCATGCTTCTTGATCTGTTCCATGTATTCAATATAGGCTTCTTCCATTTTCCGTCTACAAATGCTCTCCCACACTGCTTTAAGCTCTACTTCTTGCTGTTCGTTCGCATCATCTGGTAACATCTCTCCACCAAAACCGATCCATGCTTTGGAGTCGGGTACTACTCCAAATTCGCCGGAATATGCCAATTCATGGGGAGCATACGTGAAGCTAACGTTAGGGCAATTTTCGGATAAACAATGGTAACCAGGATGGTCGATTCCATTTATACAACAGGATGGAGAGTCGGAAGTATTACTGTCACAGTACACTTCCAAAAGAACATGCTTCATTTTCATTGATTCACCTCGAATCTCACAATACAATAGCCATTATATGAAAATAACTATCGTTAGCAGTTTAATGAAAGTGATCTACAAAATATCCCTTTTTCAAGAAATCATGACATTCATCATCATATAAATATCTGATTAGCGATACAGGTTCTCCACATTCACTCTTCAACCATACTTTGATCTGATCTATATTTTCTCCATCATAAAAAAGGTCTTGTATCAATGAACTTTTAGACGCGCTATCTGGAAAGTATATGGCAAATGTTGAACGGAAGTAAGTAGCTATTTCACAACATATGTCTCTTAGTCTGGATTGATAATTTATTCCGACATCATCTAAAATAAACGAAATCCAATGTAAGTAGTGTTGAATCATGCAACAATGTTCGCTAAATACAAAACTAATTCCTCCCATACCACTGATTTCAATACATCCATCCTTGTCTTCAAAACTCCAAGCATCTCCCCACTTGCTTTGCGGATTCAGTTTTTTCAATTCACGAATACAATCATATAGGGATTGAAAACCGATACCTCTAACTAAATCCTTATAAAAAGCCTGAATATCAACTCGTTCTTTTTCAAAGCCAATGATAGCAGTGAAATCGGCACTCAAAATTGTTACCCTCCTTATGACAGTGACTATTGAGTGATCTTCTAAATCGTCATCAATACCCGTATGCTTCATGCACTATCTGCTGTTATAAACATGGATTTATATGTCTGTATCCTAAATATGAGATCTCTTTACCTTTACAGTTAACCTTACATATTTTTTTCCACCTAGGTATGTAGAGCAAATTTATTTATTTTCAAATCATTATTTAACGTTAGAAAAGTTACTCGGTAGAAGCTTGCTCTAGCATCCAATGTTTTGCCTGCTCTCCCTCCAGCATGATGGGTTCCTCTACTGTCCCTAGATTAATACTTTCAATGTCAGCTTCCTCAATGCCTTTCATTCCGGTAAGATTAGCTCCTTGAAGAAGAACATTTTTGAATCTGCTTACTTTGATATCTACATTCATTAGTTCTGCGTGTCGAAAGTCTGTATCTATACACAACGCCGCTGTAAAATTAGCATATTCTAAATGACTACCAAAAAATACAGTTTCAAAGCATTCGCCGCTCAAAAAATTGGCATGAGTTAACGTTGCGTAAGAAAAGTCAACAAGGAGCAAATCCGCTTTCACGAATGAACAATAATCCATTGTTGCCTCGCGAAAAGTAGAAGAACATAACCAGCCCCGATAAAAATCTGCTTTGCTCAAATCCAATTGATCAAACTTACACTCTGTTAAAAAAGCACTATATAGCAACAACTCTTTCAACGTGATATCCAGTTTTGTAAAATCCACTTCGTCTTCGGTTAATTTTCTGCCTTGCTCTCCAATCGTTTCTACCCAGAGTTCGTGTAACTCAAGTTTTTTTTGCATGAGATGTATGATCATAACAACATGTCTCCTTGGTCTTCTGAGGATACTCATTACTTTCGGCAAGATAATTTAGCCAACAATTGAAAGTCATTCATCGGATAAGATGTATTTTGAAGTGGTTTACGTATGTACCTCAATTTTTAAAATAAACCTGTACTTCATCTTCACTTTGAAATGTAAATAACTAGATTACGGACATAGGAGTCTTTCCATTCCATTTCCTTTACAAATTCACATTCGCTTGCTTCATTATCCACGCTTTTGCCTGCTCTCCCTCCAGCATGATCGGTTTCTCTATTGTGCCGAGATTGATACTTTCAATGTCAGCTTCCTCAATGCCTTTCATTCCAGTAAGATTGGCTCCTTGAAGAATCACATTTTTGAATTTGCTTAATGAAGCTAACATGTCCAAAATATCGTCTAACATAGCACTAATATTGTATTTAAAATTATAGGGACGTAATTCCATATCAGTAATGCAGATTCATTTACAAGTGGAAAAGAATGTTCTACTGCTTTAGAAAGAGTTGTTGCAGTCAAGTCAGTCACCTTTATAAATCGTGGACAACTTGCTTGTATAATCATTGGCATCACTCATCCTCATTCATAACCCCCCCCATGCTATGAGCATAGTAACGAGCGTTCAAATAATACAATCCGCTTCCCGCATATTGAAATGGATTATATGTTTTTATCGTATTACCAAACTGATCATACTGTAATGCTATACATGATTACATTACTTCTTACTTCTTACTTCTTACTTCTTACTTCTTACTTCTTACTTCTTTACAAGTCTGCATAATACCATAGAAATCTAAATTATTTATTTTGCGTCATTTTGCATATTAAAAATATCGACAACCTCATATAATAAATCTGTTTTATCCTCTAATCGTTCAATCTCATCTTTTATGATTTCCATATATTCTTTTCTTTTTTCTTCAGTTATATTCTGAATTACAGCTTCAATCATTAAAAATGACTTTCGGCTCACTTCAAAATTTCCTTCCATTATAAAATTAACAAGCATGTCCAAATGAATGGAATAATCAAACCGCTCTAAAGATGCTAGTAATGTTCCTCTGTACCCTTCTGTTTTTGGGTTTTTCAATTGCTTTACAATAGGTTCAAGAGCTTCAGGGTTTCCAATATCTGATAAAGCGAGAGCAATTGAATTTCTTATAAGAGCGTTCTCGGTCGATTCTAATTGTTCAATAAGATATGGTACAGCCTCGTTTAGTTTTTTTTCGCCAATTTCTTCAATCGTTTGTATTGCTTGATCAATATAGTTCTCATTTAGTTCTTTAGACAATTTATCAATCATACTCCTCATCTCCCATTTTATTTGACTTTTGGTCTTCCACTTTCTACCCATGCATCATAAACCTCTTTTGCATTTTTTTATCTTACATATCTGCTCCCCCGCTTCCATTGCTGACATATTTGCTTGTCACTTTGGTGGAGTTCCCTTTGCTATGCGTCGTGGTTACTTATTTTGATAGCGAGTTTCATCCAATGTTAAACGATTCCCACGTAGATCATACGTATACGTTGCTTGACCCAGACTCGGCTGATTCACGCCAATCAAGCGGTTCAGAGCATCATAACGAATGCTTTTCCTTCATAATATTATAAAAAGAACTACTGTACCTTCTCTTATGTGAATGGCACAGTAGCTCTTCTTTATTAAATATTTAAGATTCTAGTTATTATTTTGTGGAAGTTATTCTTCAAATGGCTCCTACCCTGCATGTTTGAATTTGGGTTTGCCTACCTTCTACTCTATACAATTTCTTCTAGCTTCGATCAAAAGACTGTATTCGCCACTATATTTCGACTAAGTTCCGTATAAGCAACCTCATCTAATTGTCAGAGGCACACGTTAATTCTCAAAATCACTTCTGTTCACTTTAAACGTTAAAATAGCCACAATACGAACATTGTAACCTTTCCAATTGACTGTCCCTTACGAATGTAGATTCGCTTGCTCCATCATCCAATGTTTTGCCTGCTCTCCTTCCAGCATGATGGGTTCCTCTGTTGTCCCTAGATTGATACTTTCAATGTGAGCCTCCTCAATGCCTTTCATTCCGGTAAGGTTGGCTCCCTGTAAAAGGACATGATCAAATACACTCAGTTTAATATCTACATTCATTAGTTCTGCTTGTCGAAAGTCTGCATTTACACACAACGCCGCTGTAAAATTAGCATATTCTAAATGACTACCAAAAAATACAGTTTCAAAGCATTCGCCGCTCAAAAAATTGGCATGAGTTAACGTTGCGTAAGAGAAGTCAACAAGGAGCAAATTTGCTTTCACAAATGAACCATAATCCATTGTCGCCTCGCGAAAAGTGGAAGAACATAACCACCCATAATAAAAATCTGCTTTGCTTAAATCCAGTTGATCAAACTTACACTCTGTTAAAAAAGCACTATATAGAGACAACTCTTTCAACGTGACATCCAGTTTTGTAAAATCCACTTCATCTTCCACTAACTTTTTCCCTTGTTCTCCAATTGTCTCTACCCAGAGTTCGTGTAACTCAAGTTTTTTTTGCATGAGATGTATGATCATAAGGACATGTCTCCTTAGTATTCTAGGTATCATTATTATTTTGTACAAGATGATTGAACCAGCAACATAAAAGTAAAAATAGACCTTGATCGCTTTGTACTTTTGTCTGCGTCAAGGTCTAATGAAGTGCTTGGTATCTTCTATATATTATTTGAATTCGATTAACACTTAATCAAGAAAATCCGGTGCCGTGTTTACCAATTTTTCGTCTACCTACTTCTCGCTGCTCAACACCTTCTCAACCGCTTCCACCACATCACTACTCAGCGTCACACCGGATGCGCCTGCATTCTGTTCCACCTGCTCTGGACGGCTGGCACCAACCAGTGCGCTAGATACATTACGCTGACGTAGAATCCATGCCAATGCAAGATGGGTTAGCGACAAGCCAGCTTCGTCGGCGATCTGTTGTAGCTGCTGCACCTGCTGTAGCTTCTGGTCGTTGATCTTCTTCTCGTCCCAATTCAGCTTAGCGGCGCGGCTGTCGGAGGGGATGTCGGTTAGGGATTTGTATTTACCAGTCAGCAAACCTTGAGCCAGCGGGGAGTATACAACCTGACCGATGCCGTACGTTTCGCCGAGTGGGATTACTTCCTCTTCAATATATCGGTCAAACATATTGTAAACGGGCTGGTTTACAACGATGCGATCCAGCAGATACCTGTCGGCAACACCGATGGCGGCTTGCATCTGCGCGGCAGTCCATTGGCTCACACCGACGTACAGCACCTTCCCCTGACGAACGAGATCGTCGAGTGCGCGCAGTGTTTCTTCGATAGGCGTTTCCGGGGAAAAGCGATGGCAATAGTACAGATCGATATAGTCATGACCCAAGCGCTTCAAGCTAGCATGGCACTGCTCGGTAATATGTTTGCGGGACAGACCGCGGTCGTTGGGACCGTCGCCCATATTGCCAAACACTTTGGTGGCAAGTACGTAGGATTCGCGCGGGTAGTCTTTTAGCGTTTCGCCCACTACCTTCTCGGCTTCGCCGCGCTCATATACATTGGCAGTATCGAAAAAGTTAATGCCTAGCTCGTATGCTTTGCGGATCGAATGTACGGCATTTTCGCGTTCGACGTAACCGCCGTAAGTGAGCCAGCTGCCAAGGCTGATTTCGCTAACTTTTAAGCCACTGCCGCCGAGTCGTCTGTAATTCATGGTCATGATATTTCCCTCCCGAATATGTAAGTTTGCGCCTCTGCGTGGTGTACATCTATATAAGAAGTATATGAACGTTTTCGGCTATGCCTATAGAAGTATACGCTTACAGCATCCATTCTCCCCCATTTTAGAACGTTAATTGGCGATTAGGCAAGCGGTGTTGGCGTTTATATGTATATATGGCATATCTTTCGTCTCTTCTACTCTTCACCTTTTGGGAAATACCTCACGCCATATCAATAGGTATGATCTTGTCATCTGATGAGGTTGAGGATGCGATATTGTATGAATGAATCGATCTAAGATTTACTGCGTAATATAACAGGTGACTGCCGACAGCATAAGCTGGCGCAGCAGGCGGGTTAGGAATAGCCACTGCCAACCGTTACATATTGCACAGCGCAACACTACACACTACAGACATTGAACCAAAGGGGGACTACCATTTATGCTGCAAAGCCGTTTTTTTCGTGTGGGCGCTGGCATTGCCCTAGTTTTACTCATTATTTATCTCGGAACGCTGGTTGATTTTATTTTTGTTCCGGTACGCTCGCTGATCAGCCTGACGATTGTTCCGCTGCTGATTACGGCGTTTATGTATTATCCACTGCGACCGTTAGTGAATTATCTAGAAAGGAAGAAGCTAAAACGGTCATGGTCGATTCTGCTTATGTATCTGGTCGTGATCATTCTGCTGGTCGTGTTTGGATTCCTTGTATGGCCGACGCTGCGTGATCAGGTGACGAGCTTTATCGCGAGTGCGCCAGACTTTACGCGTAGCATTATTGCGCAAATTCAAGTACTGGAACAGCAACCGTTTGTGAAGCAATTCATGCCTGCCGGAAGCAGCGGCACCAGCACGGAAATGCTGCAAAAGCTGACTGAATATCTGAACACGGCATTTGACTGGCTGTCTGTGCATCTGTCCAGCATGTTCTCGTTCCTGTCCAACTTCTTCCTTGTGGTAGCGACAGTGCCGATTATGCTCTACTACCTGCTCAAGGACGACCGCAAGCTGTCTGGACGTTTACAACAGGTCTTCCCACGCAACTACCGTGAAGACGGTAAATTGATGCTGGATGAGATCGATGATGCGCTGAGCAGCTTTATTGCGGGACGCGTGCTTGTCAATTTCGCGCTTTGTGTGTTGCTGTATATCGGCTTCCTGATTATTGATCTGCCGTATTCGCTCTTGCTGGTTGTGCTGGCATTCTTCCTGAATTTCATTCCGTATATCGGGGCTATTCTTGCAGCGGTACCAGTAGCGATTGTCGGTCTGATTGAATCGCCAGCGATGGGAATCTGGTCGATTGTTATCGTCATTATCGCTCAACTGATCCAAAATAATCTGCTGGAACCGATCATCTTCGGGAATCAGCTGGACATTCATCCGTTTACGATTATCGTGTTATTGCTTGTCGGTGGCGATATGGGCGGTATTCTCGGTATGCTGCTTGTGATTCCACTGTATATGGCGGCGAAGATTACGATTGTACACATTTACCGGATGTATTTGAAGCAAAAGATCGGAAATGGGTTACAGTAGTGCTGCATAACAAGCACAAGCGGTACTGCTGCAATGCTTGCGAAGCTATTCGTATGGAATCATCCTTGTATCTTGCATAGGCTTTGATCAAAAAGCTGGAACGTCGAGCGCTGGTCGCTTGGAATCGTTCCAGCTTTTTGGCATGTATCGCAACATGATACTTCGGCTACGAACGGGCTGTAAACATTTACTGTATTTTATATATTTTATTGTCAAAATATACGGTTATTTTGAAGAGGCAACGGTTAATAATAGGATGCGATGGCCATCGTGATACATGAGATTATGGAATGCGTGTTTAGCCGCGAATGTCCTATGATTACGGCAAATACCTCCCTAATCTATAAACAGCTGTTTACCTTTAAGTGAAGACGATAGTCGACGAATCCAAACATCTTGATTGTACCGAACATACCAAAGGAGGAGTTATTATGTTTTTTCACATTAAAGAATTACAGTATACAGCCAAACCCGACAAGCCCGATCCGGTCTATGCGCGTAAGTTGCAGGAAGTGCTAGGCGGTCAATATGGTGAAATGTCGGTCATGATGCAATATCTATTCCAAGGCTGGAATACGCGAGCAGACAGCAAGTATCGTGATATGCTGCTGGACATCGGAACCGAAGAGATTGGGCATGTAGAGATGCTGGCAACGATGATCGCCCAGCTTCTGGACGATGCACCGCTGGATCAAGTGGAGAATATGGCGAAGGACCCTGCCATTGGGGCAGTACTAGGCGGTATGAATCCACAACATGCAATCGTGTCTAGTCTCGGCGCATTGCCATCTGACAGTGTAGGCTATCCGTGGAATTCCCGCTATATTGTCGCAAGCGGCGATCTGCTATCGGATTTCCGTGCCAATCTGAATGCGGAATCACAGGGCAGACTACAGGTCATTCGCCTGTATGAACAAACGACCGATCCAGGTGTCCGTGATCTGCTGTCCTTTATGATTGCTCGTGATACGATGCACCAGAATCAATGGCTGGCAGCGATTGCCGAAATTGAAGCCAAACAGGGTCCGATTACCCCTGCCTCCTTCCCACCTGAATTGGAGAAGCGCGAGGTTGCGCACCAGTTCCTGAATTTCTCTGAGGGTGAGGAAAGTGCAACAGGACGCTGGGCAAATGGACCATCCATGGATGGCACCGGAACATTTGAATATGTACAGCAGCCGCGAGCATACGGTCAGGCACCGATCCTCAAGCCTGCTCCTGATGTAATGCACTCTCGTCCTGAGCAAATGCCAAGTATTATTAATGTCGGGACTATCAATAAATAATAAAACAACTTCCCCGGAGCATGCAGCTGAACAGACAAGCATGAGTCCGGGGAATTCCTTATTTCGATGATGTAATTTGTCGTTTGTATCATCCTAATGTCCTGTTTCGTGCTTATAACGTGTGATCCTCGGACAGATGGGTAATAGATAACACAGTATTATATGGAATACAGTCAAAGCTATTGACTGCATTTGGTGTTGTAGTACCTGTATTTTATCATCCAATCGCAAAGGAGAATGAATCATGGACTCTCAAACAACCAAAACAATTGCTATCGGGGCTGTAACTGGTGCGCTGGTCGGCGCAGGGGTTGCTGTACTCGTTGCTCCGCAGCAAGGACAGAAAGTACGCGAGAAGATCGCTGAAGTATCCGAGCTAGTGAAGGAAAAAGGACCATTGATTAACGAAAAAGGTCATGAAATCGCTGAAAAAGGACAGGAAGTGGTCGGTGCGATCAAGGAATCGCTGCATACCGCTCAAGACTTCAAATCCGAAGCAGGCTCTGCAATCAGCGAAGTGAAGTCCGAGGTCAAAGACTTCCAGCAAAACAATCAGCAAAATAAAACAGGCAGCTCCTCCAACGTACGCAGCATCCAAAGCTGACTTTCGTTCCCATCGTTATGAACAAGAACGTACTATGTATTGCTGGGTAAACAGCCAGCGCTCATGAGTATGGAACCATATATAACGTTAAGAAACCGTTCTATGATTGTATAGAGCGGTTTTTCTATTTACAATAGTCATCATCAAGGATGGTGAACATACATGGTAAACCAGAATGATCCACGTGTGTTGCGAACACAGCAATGGATTCGTGAAGCATTAATTACATTAATTGAGCAAGTCGGTTTTGCAGCAGTCACGATTCAGAACTTGACCCACCAAGCTGGTATTAATCGGGCAACATTTTATCAGCATTATCAGGATAAGTACGATCTATTAGAACATATCACTACCAATATGCTCGCTTCTCTCAAAGCTGAAGTAAACGTCGAATATTTAAAAAAGGCTGATGTGAATCTGGATCTTCACACGATGGAGTCGCTATTTCTACGCGTGCTTACGATCATTTCCCAGCATCACCATTCCTTCAAGGTGATGCTGGGAGACAGAGGTTTACCTTCTTTTCAGCAACAAATGATCGATTTGATAAAAGAAAATCTGCATGAAGTCATCAGGCAACCTGCTTCTACTGACCCTTCATTCGTGATTACTCGTGATATAGCGATCACGTATAGCGCGACTGCCAATGTAGGGTTATTAACGCAATGGCTGACTGGAAAGATGCCTTATTCGGCTGAATTCATGGCAACTCAGATGGCAAGTCTTTTTGTACATGGACCTTTACAGTCGTTACAATCGAATTCGATCTCATCTTAACGATATTCGCTCGTTCATCAGGCTATCCAGATCAAGGATAGCTTTTTTTGTGCTGTATTTTATACGCAATCGTAACCCAACATGTTTTCGATAGGTGTACGTTATCTTGGGGGTATCTGCTGATTTTCATTCCGATGTCGGTTACACAACACATACATAGATATTGCGTATTGAATCTGACCTATACATTGCTACAATCTAAGCAACAACATGTTGTTTAGAGATCGGAAGACGCTTTTTCTAGAAAGGAAGGCGCTCATACAATGGAATCACCTCATGCCAAGGAATCATCTGATGTCAAAAAAGTATCTCATATCAATGTCAAAGCGCTATTGATCATTTGTTCCACTGCTGTCACATTGGCAGTGATCCTATTGATTCATGTTGGTCGTGGATTGTTTGTAGAATATAGTCTGGTCAGTGGACTAGCGATCATAGGATGGATCGCTTTGCCGTATCGTTCCACTCCGGTAAGAAGTCAGATTTTGCCTCTCTATATTTTGATGATTGTGCTGCTTATTATGTTAAATACATTTCGTTATCTTTCGGTATACTCCCATTTTGTAGCTACTACGATGCCTGAAATATTGCATCATCCGTTGGTATTTGATCATACGCAATGGTTTGTATGGATGGTAAGCTTGCCTATTACGATTTTGCTGATAGGCGGTTATTTTGTAGCAAAAGGAGTGTCGGTAGGAGCGTTTTTTGTATGGTGGGGGTTTGGATATATAGCGGTAGAATCGTTATGGCAATTGTATATCGAGTTAGGGCATTATGACTTGTATGATCACCATTATTTTGGTGGTGTGCTACTAGCGATGATTTTATTTTATTGCAGCATATCCGGTATATTGAAATGGATTCGCCCGCAAGCACAAGATCGCCAACAGCAGAACATACAACCACTTAGCCAACGTAAAAAGAATTTATGGACGATCTTACTTGTGACAGGTATCGCGATGTATGGCATAACATTTTACACACAAACGGGCAGTCTTTTGCCTGTAGGTGTGATTGTCGGTTCTATGATGGGTGGGCTGATCTGTTGGCGCAAAACCACTGCATATGTACCCGCTGATCCATACAAAGTCGTACCGTTATATTTGTTATTACAAGCCTTGTTTTATATCCATGTCGGAGAAGAAGTATTGACCCATTTTAATCGTGGCATAGCGTCTATTACAGGGCAGACATGGACCGATCAGGATTTTGATTATTTGATTACGTTCGTAGGCCCTCTATTCTGGGTATTCGGAGCGTACAGTTTGTGGAAGCGACAAGCGTTCGGCAACTTTATTTTATGGTTTATGATTGTTGGTATGATTATCGGCGAACCTACCCACCTACTCGTGTTCCCGATCGTCCGTATGGTTCAACAAGGAGTAGGATATGAATATTTTTCAGGCATGTATACTTCGTTATTTCCCATGATTCCTGCCATTCTAAGTCTGATGATCATTGTGAAAGACCGCAAACAGCAAAAACAACAACAGGAAGTCATTCATCATGAGTAACCTACCATTTCCTTTGAAAATGAATATGGTTCTACTGTGTGTATTCGTGCTGCTCCAACGAACAGCAGAAGCGCATGGATTTGGAGGAAGCGGATTTTTGCATCCGTTGACAGGCATCGACCATCTGGTAGCCATGTTAGCAGTAGGCGTCTGGAGTGCACAGATCGGAGGGAAAGCGATCTGGATCGTGCCTTCTTGTTTTGTCCTTATGATGATGACAGGTGGACTGCTCGGTTTGCAAACGACAATCCCACTTCCGATAGAGTGGCTTATCGCTTGTTCCGTTGTATTATTAGGCGCCGCCATCTGGTGGAATCGTCGGTTATCACTCTGGATCGCAGGATGTGGCGTAGCGTTCTTCGGCTTTTCCCATGGATATGCACATGGATTAGAAATTCCATCACTGGTTCACCCAACGATCTATATCATAGGATTTTTAACTACAACCATTGGATTGCATGTGGTTGGCGCTACAGGTGGATTGTTGATTTTAGAGGAACGCAACGGGCAAAAGATATTAAAATGGTTAGGCCGTATGATTGGGTGCATAGGAATATGTCTTATTTTGCGATGACCATCAATTGCTGAAGCACTATTGGACTGCTATCTGAGACTATCAATCAAATAGGTCACATCACGTTTCGATACAATGAAAGACCTGAGTATACACGGAAGCGATTCCGCATATAGACTCAGGTCTTTCTCATAGAACACGATGCTTGGAACATGGTGACATTCATGAATCGCTGGCGTTAATACATCGCATGCCACGCCAGTACGATCTACCGCTTCTATCACAGCTTGGCGGATTAGCTCCACATGGATAGGAGTAGGGTGGCGATGACTACAGTTAAGGCGCCGCCGATGCGGGTGGAGATTTGGGCGAAGGGCATGAGTTCCATTCGACCGGAAGCGGATAGGATGGCAACGTCGCCAGTTCCACCTAATCCGCCGCGACATCCAGTAACGATGGCGGCTTCGACAGGGTACATGTTAACCCATTTCCCTACAAAGTAGCCGCTTAGAATCATAGCGATAATGACGGCGCCGCAGACGATAATATACGGCAGAGACAGGATCGCGGCGACGTCACCAAGTGGGATGTATAGGATGCCGAGACCGACCATGATCGGCCAAGTGAGTGTGCCGGATACGAATTTGTAGAGTTGGTAAGCACCTTGTTCGATTTTGGCTGGCAGCAGGTTACATACCTTGAGTAGAGCGGCACCGAAGATCATCAGAATGGGACCGGGAATGCCGACGAATGGGGACAGCAGATGTCCGGTGATAAACAGCCCACAGGCGAATAGCAGACCTGCGCCCATTAGAGCAAAGTCGGGTTTACGCCCGTCGTAGACACTGCCGCTCATGGGCTTGCCGTCTTTTTCTTTGACCAATACGCCGTTGCCGGTGATAGCGCTGTTGTTATCTGCCATTTTTTTCAGAACACCCGCGCCGATGATGGCGAATACGTTGCCGATTACGGCGGCAGGGATCATTTGGGCGACATAGCTAGCGGATTCGCCGCCGAGAATTTGGGAAAAGGCAATCGACAGTGGCAGGATGCCCTCTCCGACGCCGCCTGCAATGATCGGAACAATGATGTAAAAGAACGCGTGATATGCGCTGTAGCCGAACAGCATGGCAATGCCAAGCCCCACGGCAACGGCTGCCAGTGTACCAGCGATCATTGGGATGAAGATACGAATGAAGCCGTGAATCAAGGTTTTACGGTTCATGCCCGTGATGCTACCAGCGACCAAACACGAAATGTACAGATACAAAAAGTTGGACGTCTTCATCAGCGTAGTAACCGATTCAATCACTGGAGGGTTCAACACATTCCAGAACACCAGAAATGAGGGCACCATTAGCGATAAAATCGCAGGACCGCCGATATGCTTGAGCAGCGGTAGCTTGAAGCCCAGCTCACTCAGCAGCACACCCATGATCATGATGACTGCCAGACCGCCAATCATATCGTTCGGCAGCTCATTCAGTGCGGCGGCTGCGAATACGATCACTGCCAGCAGCACATACAACGGTAACGGAATAACGCCGATCTTGATCTGCCTAAGCTGCTTGATGCCCTTCGGCAAATTGCCCGTGCTCGTTGTTACAGGTGCCTGATCCAGATGAGAATGTCCTGGCTGCTGTATTGACTTTTCCATACCTCTTTTACCTCCTTCGTGTCGTACATCTCTCTCTATTGGTTTCAGTTTGTTGTTTACCAGTTCATCTTAACCATTATGTAAGCGCTTCACTATTTTTCTAATTAATGAATCTATTTTTTAAATTTTTGAAAGTAAGCATCACCCGCTTGGCACTCCATCCAGTAATAAAATCTCTCTTGCTGCTCTATTCTTTCTAGTTTTCTTATACACACAACAATCGTCTTTTATACTGAACCGTATGTTTGCATTGGATGAGATGCCAAAAAAGCACTGTTTCTGTAAAAGGTAGAAACCGTGCTTTTTTAATGATGAATCGTAGTTGTTATCATGTACAAGCCAGACTGTATACAATTTCGTTAGGCTCAAATATATCTTCCGACAATCGCCTCGCTACCCGGTACGATATGATACTTTTTCACCGGTCTACCAATGGTACCATACGTGGTTTCCAGCTCCAGTACCTTCAATTCCTCTAGCGCAATCAAGTATTTACCAACCGATACACGCGATAATCCAGTTACACCAGCAATCTCTTCACTGGAAAAGGAAGGACCTTGATGCGCCTGAATCGCTTCCCATACTAAGCGTAGCGTGGTGCGTGTGAAGCCTTTGCTCAATACGGCACGATCTGGCTGACTGCTTGGTTGGGTCAGCATATCGAGCTCCGCCTGTGCCAGACTGCTATTGCTATACAGCAGCGAATACCGCTCCCGGTACGCTGCTAACGCCGAGCGGAATCGTTCAAATTCAAACGGCTTGATCAGATAATCGACCGCTCCATTTTGTAGCGCATAGCGGATACTTTCCTTATCGCTCGCCGCCGAAATGATGATCACATCCATGCTGAGATTGGCGCGTCGAATCTCGGATAGCAGCTCTAGACCGTTTTGCTCTTTCATGTAAATATCCAGCAGCACCAGCTCAAATGACTGCTGTTCCAGCAAGTCCAGCGCCTCCGAAGCAGATGCTGCCCAGCCGCCAAATTGAAATCCTTCCACCTGACTTAGATAAAATTTGTTCATCTCCGCTACCATTGGATCGTCTTCCACAATTAATACATTGATCATCTAATCACCACGCTTTATCAAATAAGGAATATGAACCGTAAACTGTGAACCGCCGCTATCGAGACGAGCGGCTTCTATATTGCCACCTAGCTGACCTAGACTACGACGCACAAGGTAGAGTCCAACCCCACGATCCTGTCCTTTGGTAGAAAAGCCCTGCTCATACATGCGCGCCGCTACTTCCGGCTCCATCCCCCGCCCATTATCGCTGACCGTTATCTCCAGTATGCCGTCTGTATAGTCAAATGCAAGCACAATCGCTGGTTCCGCCGCCTGACGTGAGGCTTCCAGCGCATTTTCCAGTAGATTGCCGACAATGGTCACCAGCTCATGCGCCACCTGTGGATCGGCGGACTCTGGCAACACACCATCATCGCGCAGATTCATCTGTACACCCAGCTCACGCGCCCGACTGAGCTTGCCGATCAAAAAGCCCGCTACCACTGGGTCCTTCACCTGCTGCAGCACATTGCCTGCTTCCATTTGCATACTCGGCACGATGCTTTTTAAATATTCTTCCAACCGTTCATACTGCTTCATATGCAGCAGCCCCATCATAATATGCAGCCGATTCATAAATTCATGCGTCTGCGCTCGCAGTGCTTCGGCATACAGCGAAATGCCGGAGAGCCGCTTCATCAGCATACTAATCTCGGTCATATCGCGGAAGGTGGCAATTGCACCCTCCGTTTGTCCGCCCACCATGACTGGCTCCACGTTAACAAGCAGCGTATACCCATTGATCTCAATCTCCACATCCTTGAGCGGTTCACCGTCCAGCACCTTATCCATCTGCAATTGACGTAGAAATTCGCGGAATCGTCGTTCATTGTCCTCGCGCCCTCCACCCCCGCCGAGTAGACGGTATGCTTCTGCATTGGTTAGCGTAATGATGGATTGGCGATCCACCGACAAGATTCCTTCTTTTGCCGATTGCAGCATGGCACTGCGTTCTTCGAGCAAACGGGCGATCTGCTCCGGCTCCATGCCGAACATAAGCTTTTTGATTTTCCGCGCTAGCAGGATCGCACCGATCGCACCTAGACAACCGCCTAGCAGAATGCCCCAGTACAGAATCCATTTATTCTCGTTAATTGCTGTCGTTAAACTGCCGATGGATACACCGACTGCTACCGCTCCTACCTGCTTGCCAGCAGCATCGCGTATCGGTTCAAAGGCGCGGATCGAGCGTCCGAGCGAGCCGTCGGCAATGGATACCGTTTCCTCGCCATGCAGTGCGTTCACCTCATCGCCACCACGGAAATGCTTTCCGATCATCGCCGGATCAGGATGCGACAGCCGCAGTCCGTTCATATCCATCACTACGACAAATTCTACATCATTGCTGGTGCGTACCTGCTCCGCATACGTCTGTACCACCGCTCTGTCTCCCTGTCCATCCAGCGCATCCTGCACAAGCGGCGTATAGGCGACCGTGCGTGCAATCGCCAGCGCCCGCTGCTCTACTGCCTGTCTAGTTTGACCGGATACCTCGATGCTGAACATCAGATAGACACTTAGCAATACGACTGCCACCACCAGACAGACCAATAGCGTGATCGTCATTTGTAAACGGAAGCGCCTGCTTTTCTTCATGAGGCTCACCTCGAACATTGAACTTTTTTTGCATAATATACCGTTCATTCGGCAAATACAATGACAAATTAATATAAAGAAGAAACCCGAATTTTATCTTACATTGCAAAAACATTTTTGCAAAATTTTAATACAGAGTTTACAAAACTCAGACTCATAGCTAACACTGCGAACCTAGAATAAGTTTTGTAACCAACAAACACATACAAGTATTGCGCCTTTAATTAGGGGGAGGAGACTTTACCAATGTTTAAAAAACTGCCTATCATGCTTCTTATGCTGACTATGATCCTTGTGCTTGCAGCCTGCGGATCGTCGAACAGCGGCACAACTACAGGATCGGGATCAACAGATGCAGGTTCCGGCGAATCCGCCGAGCTGAGCGGTTCCATTCTCGCTGTAGGTTCCACAGCACTGCAACCACTGGTTGATCAAGTCGCTCAAAAGTTTATGGCAGACTCACAATATGCAAATGTTGCCGTTCAAGTACAAGGTGGCGGTAGCGGTACTGGTCTGACACAAGTGTCCGAAGGTCAAGCAACAATCGGTAACTCCGACGTGTTCGCCGAAGAGAAGCTAGACGCTGACAAAGCAGCTGGACTGGTTGACCATCAAGTCGCTGTTGTGGCTATGGCTACAGTTGCTAACAAAGATGCAAATGTAAAAAGCCTGACCAAGCAACAACTGGTTGACATCTTCACAGGCAAAGTAACGAACTGGAAAGAAGTTGGCGGTGCAGATCAAAAAATCGTGATCATCAACCGTCCGAGCAGCTCCGGTACTCGTGCAACATTCGAGAAATATGCACTTGGTCAAAAAACCGAAGATCCAGCGGGTTCGATCCAACAGGATTCCTCCGGTACGGTTAAAAAGCTGATCGCTGAAACACCGGGCGCTATCGGTTATCTGGCACTGTCCTATCTGGATGATAGCGTAGCTGAACTGAGCTATGATGGCGTTGAGCCAACAGTTGAAAATGTAGAAGCTGGTAAATATCCAATCTGGGCTTACGAGCACATGTACACCAAAGGTGAGCCAGATGCTTCCACAAAAGCATTCCTCGACTACATGCTGAGCGACGAAGTGCAAAAGAGCGATGTAACCGAGCTGGGCTACATTCCAATCTCTGGCATGCAAGTAACTCGCGATGCTGAAGGTAAAGTCACTCAAAAATAATCATACCTCAATATAACGTTTGAAAAGAGCATGCTGTCATTAGGACCGCTGCTACAAGAGGCGGAACTCCGCCTCTCTTTTCACGTTTGGATACAGATTGTACATTCCATCACATCCTCCCCGGTGTGACATAGATCCTCACCGAGAATAGACTGACATGTTGATTTTTAACGCCTGAAGAAAAGAGGTTTTTACTTATGGAGCACTCTAAGGTTTCGCCAAGAGAAGCGCAGCGCCGCAGGTTGCCGCTGGAAAAGCACCGTCTGGAAGACTGGATCGGTCGCATTTACACATCCGTTTGTGTCGTCTTTCTGATCGCTACGATTGTATCGATTGTTTACTTTGTAACATCCAAGGGCATTGCCACCTTTGCCGTTAATGGCGTGGCACTATCCGACTTCTTCTTTGGCACACATTGGGCACCGGATGCCTCGCCGCCATCGTTCGGCGCATTACCTGCGATTACCGGTTCCTTTCTGGTAACGCTGCTTGCCGCGCTGATCGCCAGCCCGCTCAGTATCGCAGCTGCATTATTTATGACAGAGATCGTGCCGACATTCGGTAAACGAATCCTGCAACCGGCAATTGAGCTGCTGTCCGGTATTCCATCCGTCGTATACGGCTTTATCGGTCTAACGCTGATCGTTCCGTTTCTGCGTGACCATGTTGGCGGTCAAGGTATCGGCGTAGGTGCCGGTGCACTCGTGCTGTCGATCATGATTCTGCCGACAATCACTAGTGTAGCGGCGGATGCGCTCGCTAACCTGCAACGCGGACAACGCGAAGCTTCGTACGCACTGGGCGCTACACGCTGGCAAACGATCTATCGTGTCGTACTGCCAACAGTATTGCCTGCATTGTTAACTGGTATCGTACTCGGTATGGCACGCGCTTTCGGTGAAGCACTGGCTGTACAGATGGTTATCGGTAACGCTCCATTTATCCCAACATCCCTGCTGGAATCCGCGTCAACACTGACCAGTGTGATCACCCTCGGTATGGGTAACACAGCGATGGGTTCCATTCAAAATAACGCATTGTGGAGTATGGCATTCGTACTGATGCTGATGACCTTCGTCTTCATCATGGTCATTCGCCTGCTTGAAAGGAGAAACCGGATATGACAACCTCAACCCATACATTGCGCGCCAAAGCTAGAAAACGCGCCAGAACCGCAGATAAAGTCGCCACGGTTGTCATTATCGTGCTTGCTCTGTCCATCGTCGGTATTCTGATCGGTCTGCTTGGCTTCATCATGTTCCGTGGACTTGGTCATATTAGCTGGGACTTCCTGACTTCCAAGCCGCAAACGATTCGTGAAGGCGGCGGTATCGGACCACCACTGTTCAACTCTCTCTACCTGCTCGTTTTGACGATGATTATCACGATCCCGCTCGGTCTGGGCGGTGGTATCTATATGGCGGAATACGCCAAACCGGGTAAAATCACTAGCTTTATCCGTCTCGTCGTGGAAGTGCTGTCCTCCTTCCCGTCGATCGTTATTGGTTTGTTCGGTTTGCTCGTCTTCGTTAACACACTTGGTCTCGGCTTCTCGCTGCTGGCAGGTGCGCTGGCATTGACCATTTTCAACCTGCCGCTCATGGTACGGATTACCGAGCAAGCATTCGCTGGCGTTCCGCGTGAGCAAAAGGAAGCTGGTCTGGCACTTGGATTGTCCAAATGGAAAATCATTACCTCCATCATGCTGCCGGTCGCAATTCCATCGCTCGTTACCGGTACGATTCTGGCAGCAGGTCGCGTATTCGGTGAGGCAGCTGCCTTGCTGTTCACCTCCGGTATGACCACTCCGCCGCTGAACTTTTCCGATTGGAATCCGCTGCATCCGCGTTCTCCGCTGAACCCACTGCGTCCGGCGGAAACACTGGCAACGCATATCTGGAAAGTCAACAGTGAAGGTCTGGCACCGGATGCGGTACAAATCGCCGCTGGCGCTTCTGCTGTACTCGTGATTATGGTACTGATCTTCAACCTGCTAGCACGCTGGGGTGGACGTACCCTGTACCGCTACATGACCGCATCCAAACGGATGAACTAACAAATCTCTGGCTCGTTCATCCGCCGATGTCGGCTGACATTCCATCATTACCGCGATTTACTCAAGGAGGAACCTTTCTATGGCAATGCCAATGCCTTTTAGTACCGAAGATTTGAGCATCTATTATGGCACATTCCAAGCCATTAAAAATATTAGCATGGGCTTCCCTGCCAAAAGCGTAACCGCCCTTATCGGTCCGTCCGGCTGCGGCAAATCGACCTTCCTGCGCTCACTCAACCGCATGAACGATGAGATCGCTGGTGCGCGCTCTACCGGGCATATCTGGATGGACGGCATCGACCTGACCGCATCGGAGACGGATGTGATCAAGCTGCGTCAGCGCATCGGCATGGTGTGGCAGCGCCCGAATCCATTTTACAAATCCATTTATGAAAATATCGCCTTTGGTCCGCGTTATTATGGCATCAAGGGACGTAAACAGCTAGATGAGATCGTCGAAACCAGTCTGCGCAAAGCGGCATTGTGGGATGAGGTCAAGGATCGTTTGAAAGAATCCGCGCTCTCCTTGTCCGGCGGTCAGCAGCAGCGTCTGTGTATCGCCCGCGCATTGTCCGTCAATCCGCAAATTCTGTTGCTGGATGAACCAGCTTCTGCACTTGATCCGGTATCGACTGGCAAGATCGAGGAGCTGATCACCGAGCTGAAAAGCGATCTGCGCATCGTTATCGTGACCCATAACATGCAGCAGGCAGCGCGTGTATCGGATTACACAGCGTATTTCTACCTTGGTACACTGGTGGAGCATGGGGAAACGGATCAGATTTTCACCAATCCAGAGAAAACATCTACACAGGAATATATTATGGGACGCTTCGGATGAAGCGTCTTTTTTTCGGGCTTGTTGGCAGTTATACTGCTTACTGTTAGCGTTAGCTCATTAGCCGAATACAAAAAAGCAGCCCTCGCGAGGAGAAGGCTGCTTTTTCATCTTACTTCATAATATCGACGATGCGATGCGGAAGCTGCTAATTGTTGTTCCTTGGCTTAATACTAGATACACATCACGTCGCTGCGATTGATCTGCTGTTACCGAATCCGAATCGCTCGTTATATTCTTGCCTACAGCTCTATCCAATGTTCCGATATGACCCGCTTCTGCTCCGCTGATGCCATTCGTCATGTCGCTTGCGTTTACTTCATTCGCATGGGTGTCAGGTCCATCATCTGCTGTTTGTATACGATTCAATGTAGTACGTATATCCTGCTCGCCTTGCTCCTCAACAGAAGCTGCCAGCGTAGCTGTGCCTAGCAATGGACCATCATACGAATCTAGACGAATCTGAATTTCGCCGCTCTGTCCCGTATACGCTGCCCGTGCTTCAAATATAGCATTGCTGGCATCCAGATCTAGCGCCACATCGCTAAACTGTATCCATGCGCCATCCGCCAGCGCTTCTACGGCTGCACCGCCTTCTTTGGATTCCACCAGATGAACATGACGGTAGTCATCGTAATTTTCGGCGCGCACACCGTTTTGCAGCTGCTGAGGTGGAATGATCTCACCGTGAAGAATGACTTCGGTTTCCATGCGAATATCTGCTGACGAACGACCTGCCATAAAGGTATACGTTCCGTCCTCTACCACATATCGACTGCGTGTGACATCCCAGAAGGCAAGCTGTTGGACAGGGATTTGGAATGTGACAATCTTCTCTGCTCCCGCCACCAAATGGATGCGGCGGAATGCCTGCAAGGTACGTAGCGGACGCTTCACCCGCGATTGTGACGACATACGGCTATATAGCTGTACCACCTCGTCCGTATCGACCGTTCCCGTATTATGCACCTTCACGGAAAAGGTAATCTGTTCGCCAAGGTTCGTTTCCGCTGCATCCGGTTCTAGCTCGCTGTACACGATAGGAGAATACGTTAGTCCATGTCCAAACGGATACAGTACATCCCCGGCAAAGTACTGGTATGTCTTTTCCGAGCGAATCATATCGTAATCCCGTAGGTCGCCCAGCTGCTCAGCGGAACGATACCACGTCATATTAAGTCGACCCGCAGGCGCATAATCACCATACAGCACGTCTGCAACCGCATTGCCCAGCTCTGGTCCCGCGTGTGACAGATACACAATTGCTGGGATATGCTCCTCCACCCACTCCATCGCAAATGGATAGCTGCCGACGACCACCACCACGGTATTGGGATTGACGGCATACACTTCCTGAATCAGCTTCAGCTGTGCATCCGCCAGTTCCAGCCCCGGACGATCTACTTCCTCTTTTCCATTAATAAGCGGATGATTGCCTACAAATACAATGGCAGTTTCGCTTGCCGCTGCCAATGTAGCTGCCTGCTGGATGCCATCGGTGATAACCGTTTTGGTAAAGCCATACTGCCGCTGCGAAGCAGAAGTATCCACTCCCCCTGCTAACGGTGTCTCATGATCCTGAGCGAGCGCATCTGCCGGACCGCCTACGGAGGAGACGCCCTGCCGCTCTATCGCCGAACGCTGCCATTCCGCGCGCACGGGCGGATATACGCCTTGTCCCTGTGCAATACTCAGGCTATGATCCTCTGCATGATGATACAGCTCTAGGTTGTTCCATGTCCGAATATGCGTACGCTCATCCGATTGCTGTTCCAGATGCAGCACTTCTTTGGCAAACCATCCATAAATCTCATCACCCGCTACCGCAACACGCTGCTGTTCGTCATCGGCTACCAGATACGTACCGGTCGCTTCCGAGCGAATCGTATAACTGCCATATCCCCAATCGGAAATGTTGAACAAATACTTCTCTGGTACAATGTCCGCATCGGTATGCTGGTCGTCTTCTGGTTCCTCATTCGACCATTCAGCAGCGAGCCGTTCAGCATCCTCTGTATGAGCAGTTACGGCAGGATCACCCTCTACACGATCTGCTACTGTACGATTTGCCACGGTAGCGTCATGGTCAGCAGAATCAAGCGTATGGAGCTGCTCCGTGGCTACTTGCTGATCGCTTGCCATTCGTTCTGTATGTGTATCCGTATCGTCAGTGCTGACATGTTCCGCAAATGGCTCAAATGCCACCACATAACCACCCATTTGTTCCAGCGACGACTGTGGCTCAATCGCTGCTTCATCCTCTACGACGCCGATTTCCGGTAGGTTCACTGTCTCCGATTCAGCCGCAATGACAGGTGCATCTGACTTAACACTTAACAGCAATCCATCCTCTGAGTGAAACGTCACTCGATCATTGCCATCGCTGTAGTGAACGTCACCTGCTACTTTGTTGCGAATCGCTTCCAGCGCTGGAACGGCATAAGGCAGTGTGCCGGAATACCAGTCTCGGTACACAACATTGCCCAGCTCGCCAATCACAGCTACACTACCAGCAGATGTAGCGGACAATGGCAAGGTCATATGTTCATTTTTTAGCAGGACGACCGATTTACGAGCAGCTTCGGCGGACACTTCTTTGGCGGCTTCTGTCATCATGGATTCCTCGCCGATGGCTGCATACGGATTCAACTCTGCCGGATCAAATTCACCCAGTCGGAAGCGAACACGGAATGTATTGAATAAAGCACGGTCAATATCATCCCAGCTCAATAATCCTTGTTCCAGCGCTTCCTTCAGCGCGGCTTTGGACAATTCAGCATCATCGGTAATGCTATCAATACCTGCTTTGATCGACGCTGCCACACCCGGCGTATGGGAATCGTAATACCCATGATCCCGCATAATGCCCATCATATCACCCGCATCACTGACGATAAATCCGTCCATTCCCCACTCGCCCTTCACCACCTCATGCACAAGCGGATGCAAAATGGCAGGCGTACCGTTGATCGAATTGTAGGACGTCATCATCGACTGCGCACCGCCCTCGATAAACGGCTGCTCAAATGCTTTTAAATAATACTCTCGCATATTGCGCGGATCGATACTGGACGATCCTGTACCGCGATCCACTTCATTGTTATTACCGAGAAAGTGTTTCAACGTCGCAACCGCTTTCAAATATGTAGGATGATCGCCCTGAATCCCCTGAATAAGATGACTCGTCAGCTCACCTGTCAGTTTCGGGTCTTCCCCATATGCTTCCTCATTGCGCCCCCAGCGCGGATCGCGCTCCATATCAACCGTTGGTGCCCATAGCGTCAGTCCATTAAAGGTCGGATTACGCTTGTACATCACGCGCGCCTCGTCCGAGATCACATTGCCGACACGCTTCATCAGATCTGCATCCCATGTGCAGGCAAGCCCTACTGGCTGCGGGAAAAAGGTGGCTTCACCTAGCCATGAAATGCCATGCGCCGCTTCTGTTCCATGCTTGTATGCGCTGATACCAAGCCGCTCTACTGCCGGTTGATGCTGAAGCATAGATTCTATTTTTTCCTCCGCCGTCAAGCGGGAGATGAGATCACGTACCCGGGTATCCTGATGAAGCGTATGATCTTGAAACGGATAACGGTTCATTTCTGTCATCATAATCCATTCCTTTCGGTTTAGACCTGTCATTCGCGAGAACACAGGCTTTACGAATAATGGTAAAGCAATCATTTTCCAAAAGAAAGCCCTTACATTAAGAATGGTCAGGTCATAATTAGCGTAATAATTAGTGATCGGTAGACACCTTCAGCATTGCTTACATGAATCATCCTCATTCCACGATATAACACCATATTGCGTCCGTTGTGCGTGTAGCTGAATGCACAAGGTGATTTCTCGACATGTCCTCTTTGCTCGTTCACGGTACTACAAAGGAACCATATACATGTAAATGCTACTCTACCTATAGGGGGTCGATATTTTTTTATTTGTACAATAACCAACGCTATGGTTTGTCGTCTGTATGTATAAAGAGACTGTCTATCCAGAAAGGGGTATCCTGTTGAACGATGACGATATTGTGGAGCTGTATTGGAACCGTGACGAATCGGCGATTGAAGAATCGGCGCGTCAGTACGGTCGATACTGCTATTCCATTTCCTATCATATTTTGCACGATAACGGCGAAGCGGAGGAATGTGTCAATGATACATGGTTGCGTACATGGAATGCGATTCCGCCGCAGCGACCGAGCAAACTGTCCTTTTTTGTAGGACGCATTGTACGTAATCTATCGCTAGACAAATACAAAGCCAAAAAAGCTAAAAAACGGGGTGGACCTATGCTGCCTTTATTGGAAGAACTGATTGAGTGCATACCAGCAACCCATGATGTGGAACAAACGATTCTCGATCAGGACCTTGCCCGCACCATCAATCAGTTTATGCACACTTTACCGGAGCGCGAGTGCAATTTGTTTCTCGCCCGCTACTGGTACAGCATGCCGCTGTCCGAGATCGCCAGCATGTTTGGAGTAAAGGAAAATAATATCAAAGCCAGCCTGTTCCGCAGCCGTGGCAAATTGAAACACTATCTTATACAGGAGGGAATTCATCTATGAGTATCCATACCACACCGGATGAACGGTTATTTGAAGCAATCGGTCAAGTGGACGATGCGCTGCTGGAACGATTGGAAGCGCATATGCAGGCACACAGCCAGCCGCTTACTGCTCGTTCGCGTTCGATCTCTAGACAGCGCAAGCGCTGGGGTGGCATTGCTGCCGTTCTAGTTGCCACTGTCGCTGCCTGTATTTTTATTTTTAACAGTATTGGGCAGCAGCTGCCTTCGATGTATACGGCATCCGGCACTGTGATTGACAGCTATACCAGTGATACACTGCCGCCATCATCTAGCGTATCGCCAAGTATGGCAGCTCCGCAGAACGGTATGTTGAGCTTAGACAATGATCTGAAGTTGGCATTGAATGAGCATGCTCAACAATCGGTGACTTATTTTGTCGCTGTCGATCTGTATAGCAACGGATCACTACTAACGGTGGATAGTAAGCAAGCTCGCAGTGAAGTGGAGCGTTTGCAGCAAGCTCATTATAAAGTCGGCTATTCGCAATCGTGGACCTATCGCGGCAATATGCAAAAGGTGTATCAAACGTATATCGCTGGCTATTTTACCGCTGAGCAGTTGAAGCAGTTCGCTGCCAGCCCAGATTATGGATACTCGCTGCACTTTATATTCAATGGCGACGGCTCGCCTGTTTCGCCGGATAATGGCATTTTCACACAATGGGATGATTCGGGTTTGCAACAGCCCGCTACCTAATTCAAAAACTTTGTAAAAGAAAATAACCGATGATCGCGATTGTCGTCTTTTCCAATAGAACGACCTGATAGCATGAACCAACCCTATCAACTTCAAACCCAACTTCGAGGAGGAATTACCTATGAACACCAACCCTAATCGCAAATCAAACCCAACGAACAAAAGCAAAACAATCGCTGGTGCAATCCTGACCGCATCCCTACTGTCCGTCTCCATCGGCAGCACATCGTTCGCTGCCGCATTTACCGATCTGAAGGACACACCGGATCACCAGAAAATCACTACCCTTCATTCGCAAAAGATCATTCACGGCGTAAGCGATACCTCGTTCGCACCTACCGCATCCTTAACACAAGCGCAAGCTCTACAAATGATCGTCAAAGCATTCCAGCTGGATACGATCAACCGATCTCATAACGATGGTCTACAAAGCTTTGCCCAGCTATTCCCGAAAGTGAAAGAAGATGCGTGGTACTCCCATTCATTCGGTTACGCACAGCAAGCCGGTCTGGACATCCCCCAATCGGTTGATCCCAACGCCAAAATTACCCGCGAGCAGTATATCGATTATGTAATGACCTCGATGCAGGTGGTCGGCAAAATGCCCGCAACCGACGTTGTCGCTCAAACTATCAAAGACAAGGACAAACTGAACGCCAACGATCTCGATTCCGTGCAGCTTGCCCTCGTATTCCAAATCATCACACTGGACAGCAACGGCAACTTCCATCCAAAGCAGCACATCAATCGTGCCGATGCAGCCGTTAGCCTGTACAATGCCCTCGCTGTTTTGAAAAAGAACAACAGCAGCGGCGAAACTACCATTGACGTGCTGCCCGGTGAGAAGACAACAACGTCGGATAGCAACAGCCCGACCACCAGCGATACAGGCATCACGTCTCCGGGGATTGCTGCCAGCAGCTACGCTCCAGCTGACAATGGCAACACGCTATTTATGTACGATATTGAGCAAGCAATGAAAGAACATGCCAGCGACAAAGACGCCAAGTATTTCGTAGCCATCGACCTGTTCCAAAATGGCTCTCCCATCGAATCGGACAGCACCGAAGCCCAAGCCGAACTGCAACGCCTGAAATCGCTTGGATATGATGTTGCCAATGCCACAGCATGGACCTATCGAGGGCAGTTGGAGCAAGTAGACTATTCGTATCTGTCCGGTTACTTCACCGCTGATCAGCTAAAGCACTTTAAAACTAGCCCATCCTACGGTTATGCTATTTATTTTGCCTCTAATGGTGACGGCTCTAGCATACCTGCCAAAGACGGTGCGATCAGCGGCTTTGACAATACAAGCGGCATCGCCTTTTAATCCTCATGATGAGTGGATAAGCGGATATGCGAATGGACAGATGAGCGGATGGGCAAAATAAACACTACCTTCAACCCACTAACAATCCTCTACATGATCAAGCACTGCCCGCTCGATCATTTCAATACGAATCAGTATCCGACAATCATCCAAGGTATACTGATACAAAAGCGCCGCATTCTATACAGTCTATAGAATGCGGCGCTTTATATTGCAGTTCATGTATTACAAGTCATGTATTGCGATTCGTATATTACTATTCCTGCATTATCAACACGATGTCTGCTTGCTTGCCAATTAACTAAGCAGGTCAGCCAAGGGATCGCGTTTAGGTGCAGCATTGTTGTTAGCCAGCGATGGCGTATTGGCTTCGGCTTTTTCCAGACCGAGACGACGCGTCATTTGATCGTTGATCGTAGACAGCTTGGCGGTGTAATCCTGACAGCTGACGATAATCTCGCGGTTGGAGCGCTCGGATGTATCCAGCGCGGTCATCAGATCGGAGATCGCCTGATTGACGGATTCCAGCGACATGGTCGGCTTTTTGAGTAGCTCGGCAGAGCGTTCGCTGTTCGTTTTCAGCATCTCGGCATTGCGTTTGAACTGATCCTCAATCGTCTGGTTCACACTCTCGACCGCGTTAGCGACGCGCGTCTGATCTTCGATCGCCAGTGCAATCATAGCGGAGATTTTGATCAGGTTAGCTGCTTTGTACACGGAATCGTTGACCGAATCGATCAGCTTGTCGTTTGTATCGTTCACGATGTCGGTCGCCGCAATCGCTTGGTTAAATAACATGATATTTTCGGTCATCGACTGAATGCGCGTAACGACCTTACGCAGCCCACGCTCCAAATATACTTTGCGGCTCTCGTTTTCCGGCTTCTGGATTTCAGCTTCAAACAATGTTTTCAGTTCGCCGCCCATAGCGATTTTATATTGCAAATTGTAGATTTCCTGCAAGGAATTCCGCTTGAGCGTGCGCATGCTGATCATATTTTCTTCCAGTGTATCCTTGCCGTCGCGTAGACCTTGTACGATCGCATCCACGTTCTTGCTGACAGACTGGTATTTGTAGACGTAATTTTTGAGTGGAGATTTGCGCAGTAGCTTCGCGAATAGACCAACATTTTTGCTCTGCTGCAAGGCTTCACACTCATCGCGCAGCGATAGGATCAGGTCAGACACATGCTTGGATTTGCCAGACATCAGGTCGTTGACTGGACGATCTAGCATTTGCAGGGTTTGTGTGGCGCGTTCCTGTGTTTGCATACCAAGCTTGCCCACCTCATCCATGAGCACATCCAGATTCATATTGTCTGCTCTGGACACCTGCTGGATAATCGTGGACGCTTCGCGGGTCACTTTCTCCTCGTCTTCTTTTTTCAACGTAATCGGTGATGTTGCCATAGGTATCATCTCCTTTAAACCGATAGTGGTGACGCTTGGATCAATCTTGGTTCCTTGGTTCGTACTAATGCTTGGTCAGGCTAGGATGATCCGTAATGGATTACGAATAGCGCTGATGCAAAATCTCAGCACGCGATTGCAGCTCCATTAGATCTTTATGTTCAATCGTCTTGACGATCTGGGTGACGCGGTTATTAACATCTTTGATGCCGTCCAGCAAAATACGACGGTTTTTTGTTTTGGCTTCTCCACTCAAACGCAGGAAAGGATTGATCACACCGTTCAGGTCCTTCATGACTAGACGCTTGATCGTATGATTAATATCGTCATTGTTCAAATCGGACAGCACCGGAATAACACGCTGTAATCGTAAAAACAAAGCACAGGCTTTTTCCACAATTTCATTATCCAGATTGTTCTTCTGACCTTCGGAAATAATCATATCCTCCAACACGCTTAAATATTCCAGCACTGGCTGAAACAGCGGCAGAACCTCCGCGCTGTGTTGACCGTTCAGCGCAGCATGGGAACCAGAGGCTGGCGTTGGTTGTGCAGATGATGCAGATACGGACTGACCTGCTGTACCATTTGCTGCCGCAGCATAGCCAGCTCCACGAGCAGATACAGGTGCATGACGCTGCTGCTCATGCTCTGTGGCGCGCTGTCTAGCCGCCTGCTCATACTGCTCCTGCAACGGATGACGCTGCGATGAGCCTTGATTCTGAACGCGTGTTCTACCGGACGACTGGGACTGCGCCAGTGGCGGTTGTCCCGGGGACGGCGGCAACTCAGCGGGACGATTCGACGAGCGTGCCGCCCAGATTATGCCGTAAACGGAGCCTGCCAATGGAAACAGCATCGCGATTGCGCCCGGCGTCCATATGTCCACCAGACAACCGATCAGATAACCGACTCCACCGCCAAGCACCGTTTTGCCTATGATTTTGGCTGTACTCATCTGTAAACACCTGCCTCGATAAAATTCGTCATGCCCTATGCTACGTGCCTACCTGTCCGCCGGTTGCGCCATTCTGGCAATTTAAGTCTTATGTCACAGATGACGTATCTATCGACATCATGCAGCGACCTATTCTCCTATTTTACTCATAATCAGTGGCTGCTCCACATACGTGGTCAGCAATCCGAATTCCGGTTGCGGCACGTTTACCTCGTATCCAAGCGCCAGCTTCACTGCCAGATAAGGGAAATTAATACCGGTCAAACAGGACATATGCAAACCGCCGGACATGCGCGGATTGATTTCAAGCGCTTTGGGCGTATCGCCCTGATAAATTAGCTGTAGATTATAATTATAAGGAATCCGATAATAACGTGCTACTTTGGCGGCGATATCCAGCAGCTCCTGATTTTGCTCCAATAATCGTGAGCGTCCGTCCCCTTTACGGCGCGGAATGGCTGCCAGCAATTCTCCTTCTGGCGAAGCAAGACAATCGATACTATATTCCGGTCCTTCTAACAGTTCCATCACCATTAATTCAGGAAATGTCTCTGCCGCTGACAACGTCTGATACACCTGATCAAACGATACCTTGGCACTGACCGTGCTAAACAATTCCTCCAGCGGATCAAATTCATTGTTAATGACACGGAAGCCCACACCGCCCTCCATTCGAGTCGGCTTAAAGCATACCTTCAATCCCAGTGCAGCGATACGTTCATATGCCGCCTTGAATTGATCTGCCGTTTGTACCACCTCATATTCCGGCACAATCATCAGCTGCTGCTCATCCGCCGAACGGAAGAAGTTGCCTTTGTCCTCAATCTCGTCTAGCAGCTTAATATCCGTGCAGCAAACCAGCTTCACACCCATCTGTGCAAATTCATCTGCTGCCGCCACTACATAGCGCATTCCCCAACGTGGTACGAATACCTCAATCTGATGACGACGGCAAAAGTCGAGGCAAAAGTCAGCGTATTCCCGTCCAGTCAACACCGGCTCTACTTCCGTATAATCGCAGGACAGCAGCGATACATGCTCTGGATCGCGATGAGAGCCATACACTTCAAATTCCAATCCGTCTTCGTTATTGCGTACCGCTTGAATATAATGATACCCTACCGCAAAGCTGCGGTTAAACCAGATTCGGATCTTTTTATTATCTGTACTCATGCTTGGCAATCCCTTCCCTATCCATAATATCCGCTACAAATTGCACAATGTCGTCCGACGCCAGAATGCCGGAACGTTGGGTAAACGCAAAGGAAGCCTCGCCCAGTGTCCCATTTTGACTAGCGCGATACAGCTCGCCATGCGCCGGTGCGATGCTGGAATCCGCAGCATCCAGCAATCCGCGATCCAGCAGTGAATCGCCGGAAGCGATAATATGTGTCGCACCGGTCATTTCCCGTACTCGCTGCATCGCCCGATTTTTGCTAACAGCAAATGGCACCAGATACACCTTGCGTCCTTGGATCGACAGATCCCAACCCAGCTGCGCGAGTTGCGGACGTAGCGCCATCACCTGCTCATACGGCATCTGCTCTCGATTGACCAGCACCGAGAAGAATGTATCCTCCCAATAGCTCTCCTTGATCACCCACTCCGGCTGGGCAACCCCGTGAAACAGCGATATCGCTTCCGCCGCCGGTGCCGCCTTATCGCGCACATCATCCATGATGTACTGATGCCATTCCTGATCGATATTGCCGTTGATCAGAATATGCCCTCCATTGCTCGTAATCGCATAAGCTGGAACCACCACATCACGGAAAATATGAATGCGATGGTACAGCTCCAATACACGCGTCGTCACCGGCACAAATGGAATCTGCGCAGCGATTTCTTTTAACGTATTCAGCGCCTGAATGGAAATATGCGACACAACGCGCTCATCCACCATCTCGGCAACCATCATGATACGCGGATCGATCTCCATCCCGCGCGAGCGTTCAGAGTAAATCAGCGTCTGATCCAGATCACTGGCATATAACAGCATCAGCAATCACCTTCTCTCGGTTTAATGATGCCGCAGCAGGCATACGTCATCTCAGGCTGCACTTCTACCGTTGCTCCGCGCTCATGCGCCAATAGTAAAATATGACGCAGATGTGGATTGTCCTCGCGATTAATGAGAATTTTCCAAGGTACTCGGCGTAGCAGTACACGCGTCGTCTCGCCAACGCCCGGCTTGATCAGATTGATATCGCGCAAGCCGTACTGCTCTTGAATGCCTCGGATGTCCTCCATGCCCTGCCAGTCCGCTGGCATCGGATGCTTCAACAGTTGCTCCGCCTGCTCCTGCGCCTGCAACACCACATCTTCAAAGCAGTCGCTGATCGTATCTACAAACGCATTGGATACATCCTGCTCCAACCAGTATTTATAATATTTCGATCCATGAAAATCATCTTTCCCGATCAGATCATCCCGCAGCACCGTACGGCTCATCAAGCCTGAAACGGTCGAATTCAGACATGCGCTTGGAATTAGAAAATCCGCTCGCGTGCCATATGTATCCGAGCAGCGCCCCGGATCAGCAAGTACCGCCAGATCATCATTCAACTGCACCCCGTACTTCTCGGCAAATTGACGACATGACTCCACCAGCACGCGACGAATCGCTCCTTTGCCTGTCCAGCCGTCGATGAACTGAATCTCTGTCTCCGCTCCATGCTGCTGCAAAATATATTTGAGCGCATTGGTATCGATGCCTTTACCGCGAATAATGGAAATGCTGTAATGCGGCACATCCAGCTCATGCACCTGCTGCAAATACCGCTTGATCAAAATACCAACCGGCGTACCTGCACGCGCCAGCGATACCAGCACCAGCTTCCGCCCACGCTTACGCAAAATCAGCTCACTGACCACACCTGCCGCCAGTGCTACTTCCTGCGCTGATTGCTCAAGCGCCGCATGATACAGCTGCACATATTCGACTGTCGGCTGATATTCCTGCGGCAACATTTCCGAATAATGCGTGCCGGTCTGGATCGCTTCCTCGCGCTCCTCTGTGCCGCGTTCCAGATTCACATCACTCAGATCCTTCAGCAAAAAGACGACATCCGACCGGTCATAGCTCCCTAGTTGCGCTGGGTCAGCCAGCTTCGGCTGATTCCAATCGTCAAAAGAAACATCTGCCGCTTCACTGGCAGTCCCATTCCGCTCACTCATGGATATTCCCCTTTCCATCCACTTGCTCCACCTGCGGACCACAAACAACGATGTGAATATGTCGGAATCCGCGCGTGCGCAGTACATCAATCAATTCATCCAGATGCCCCGGACGCACATCCCGTTCCAAAAAGACAAACACATCGTCATATCCCTGACGAGGAATATTGTACACATAATTGCTCACACTGCGGTCTTCTGCCGAATGGAATACATAGCCCGAATGAATCGCATAATCCGGCGCTTCCGTTCGATATACCGGGCTGCGAGTCGTCGAGTGATACCGTATACCTTCACCCATCTGCGCCCCAATCCGCATCGGTACGTACATAAATTCTTCCGTACCCAAACATAGCGTCCGCTCGCCGCTACGCAATTCCCGCAAGCGAGCGCCTGCTGCCGCAATACTTTTATCCAGCAACAGATTATCCACCGATGCCAGACCAAACCGTCCAGTATGCTTCACAAATGGCGACGTATGCACCTGCTCCAACCCATCCACTGAAGCATGATCATGCAGCTGCTGGAACGTATCATCTAGATAGATCCATTCTACCGGCACCTGCTCATCCATTTCCTCCAGCATAAATGGCGGATGACTCAGCGCCGCCTGCCCTTCCACTGTTATATTGCCTTTGATCAATGACAGCGGCACAATACGGATATTCAGCTCCTGCTCCAGCTCGGCATAACGCTGCACATGCTCTGCACTGCGCCAATCCAGCAGGGAAGCCACATAATACGTTTGCCGTGGATATTGCTCATGAATCGCACGGATAATATTAAGCGTCGTTTTCCCAGTCGTAATCTCGTCATCCACCAGTACAATCGACTGCGTACCGTCGATCATGCCATCCTGCTGTGCATAACAACGATGCGCCACCGCATGGGAATGCTCCTCTTCAAATTGGATCACTGGCGTCAGATCAGGAATATGGTGCCGAGTCGTATGCACATAGGTCGCTTCCTGACGGAACGGCGCATACATGCTATGTCCGAGCGCAGTCGCCGTCTCTGCAAACCCGATAAATGACAGTGGCTGCTTCGCTTCCAATTGCACAGCCATCAGCTGCTCATATGCTTCCTTGGCACCTTCTCCGGTTGTTAGCGCCCGTAGTACAGATGGCAACAGAGATTCCACCATATTAGTATTGTGCTGGGCGGCATCGTCATCCTCATGGTATTCAGGTTTAGCAGCCATTGGAGAGGATAAAGTGTCATCAGTAGCCGAGGTCAGTCCATCCACAGTTGCTTGATTAAATTCATGTTCCGCTTGCCCTTTGTGCAATTCTCGATATAGCAGCAGTGACAACGCCGCACCGCTCAACAGCGACACGTACGGATCAACCGCCAGATGCTTGCCCAGCACCTTGCTGACAAATAGGAACGAGCGCTTGGGATTAATGCGTGCCGCCATGCCGAACAGCGACTCTAGTGGCAATTGAAATGGATTCTGCTCCACTTCTACCGTGACAGTCAGCTGTTCCAGCACCTTATACGTATACACGGCGTTCTTGTTCTGAGAGTAAAGAGATGAAATGTTGTTGTTCATGCAGCACCCCGTATATTTTTGATCTAGCCATTACTTTTTGCGCCCAATTCAGATGGGGCTTAATTTCGTTCATTTTGTTCGCATAGCCGCTTTTGAATACACCCAGCTCGCCGTTATTGCGCTCAATGATGCCCAGTGCATCGTCATATTCCTCGCGTGTGACCGTATACATCGATTGCACAAGCCGGATGTGGGAAGGATGGATAATCGTTTTGCCGATGATACCATTTTCCTTATCCATCATCACCTCGCGCATCAAACCGTCCACATGACGATTAATATAGTCATTGCGCAGTCGGCGTCCATCATCACCCAATGCCTCTTCAAACGGCGACTGTCGAATCTGCGGCTTCAATACACGCTCTCCGCTAAAATACTCCCATACTGGTCCTGAGATGACATACGGCGAATCCATACGTCCAAAAATATTAATAATATCTGCAATACAATCTCGAATCGGCGCAATCTCATAAATGGTCACATCCGAATTACGGCGCAATCCGAATAAGCTGGAGAAGTCGGTAGCCCCAATGCGTACATTCAGCACATATTGCTTATACTGATCTAGCACGCGCTTAATACCCAGCAGCGCTCCCAATCGACTTTCGCGGTAAATGACCTCTGCCGTTTCCAGAATCGGCAGCCCGTACAGCACCGGCGCGTACGCACCCGACAACTCGTTATACTCGGCAATCATTTCAAAATAAAGTTGTCCCTGCTCCGCCCCAAACTTAGGCAGCATAATGCCAGTAATCAGCTCCATGCACTGATCCATCCGCTGCAAAACACGTCGTAGCTGCTCCACACTGCGCACTCGGATAAACAGCAGCGGCACCCGCTCCTGTACATCTGGGTCCTCCTGCAATGCCGTACGCAGCTGCTGCAATTGCACATGCAGCGACATCTCAGCCGCCTCTACCTGCTGATCGCCAATCGCATCCTCTAGATCAAACACCCATGTCGTCAATCCCATATGCTTGCCAGACAATATGTCTGCCGCAATCGTCTGCCGAGTTGCTGGGCAATACAGCGCCGCTCCTACCGCGTATGATAACAGCTCCTGATCCGAAGCATTGCAATACCTCGTAGGTAGCGAATAAAACAATTCCTGCTCTTCAGCCGGCGACAAATAATTAAAATAACGCATAATACCCCTCCCGGTATAAACCAGCTCATATGAAGATTGGCAGTACGTAACATAGTAAAATGAAAATAAAGTCCCTCCTATTGCAGCACAGGAGGGACTCTCATCATCCGACATGTGGTATGTCGGTCAGATTACAGCTTGCTTGTTCCATACCGTATAGCTTTCGTTGCAGACCAGATCGTCATTGCCATACTTGCGAATGAAGCTGTCCGATCAATCTCACAGTTCCATTCTCCACCACATACCGATGTTCGGCATATCGCAAGCAATGATTATTTTCGTCCTGCTTTCCAGCGCATATTCCAGTTGAAGGCAAGGTCCATTTCCTGATGACCGCTAAAATACTGTACAACCTTCTCAATACTGAATGTCTCTCCTACATTGCGAATCATCGCGACCGCACACATCGTACGGCGATTATCCGGCTCATCCAGACGAACAATAATATCCGGTCCGCCCTGCTGGTAGATCGTAACGACACCATCCGCTTCCGTCCAACGGCTAATCCCTTCATAAATAAAAGAGAATACCAGCACCCGCTTAATATCAGATATGCGATTGCCGTTGATGCGCATATTCTCACCATTGGTACGTTCACCAGTGCGATCATCCGCATCCAGTGATATATAAGGTGGTACATCAATCCGACCAAAGGTGTTGCCCAGTGCCTGAATCACACCTTTGCTGCCGTCCTGCAATTCATATAGACAGCCCAGATCCAAATCTGTACCGCGACTGCTACCGCTACTACCACCAAAACCAAACAGCCCGCCGCTTTTCTTCTGCTGCTGTCGATTCCAGTTCAGGTTGATCAACAGCTCACCAAGCGAAACGCCCGGCTTTTTCTGCAAATTGATCACATCACCCTTTTTCTTCAACTCAATCTTGGACAGGTTCAACGGAGCAGACGGCGGTGTTGCCGGTGGCTGAACGGGTGGTGACGGAATCGGCGGTGCAGGGGGAGCTGGTGGTGGAGATGGAATCGGTGGCGTCGGAGTCGGTGTAGGCTGCTGCGAACCAGACGGCTCCTCCACCTCAATTCCGTAACTACCGCACAACTCCTTCAATCCACCAAAATAACCCGCTCCGACCGCAGCGAATTTCCAATCCGACTGATACCGATACAGCTCACCGATCACAATCGCCGTTTCATTGGAAAAGCCCGACTCCAAATTGTAGCGGAACAATTCATTCTGTCCCGCTTCCTGTATTCCTCGTATGTACATATGCTGCACACGACTAAAATTATTACCCGGTGCATCTGCATTATAAATCGTCAGCGTCAGTGCAATCCTATCAATATGCTGCGGAATACGCTGCAATTGAATCGTAAATTGTCGTTTGTCACTGCCGCTCGCCTGATCGATATAGCTAATAAACGAATTCCCTGTATTCCCATAAAAGATCAGATCATCATCGCCATCCACCTTGCCATTCGCACGTAACAAAAACGCCGATGTATCCAGCTCCAATCCAGCGGACGCCTGCCATCCCAGCAGTACTGTGAACTGACTCATGCCGGGATTGGTTTTGGTGATGTCCGTTTTTTGCCCTCTGACTATATTGATGCTCATCTCTCGCCCTCCCGATGTTCATGCTGTCAGTCACCAGATGCTGTAAGATGCCACAAGCAAATCATACAGCATTGTCCTGATGATAAAATGACATACAGGAACGTGCCCTGTATGTCATTAGGTAATCCAGAAAGCTCATATACAGACCTGCCGCAAAATCATCCAGCAGATCGTGTTGTTCTTCTATACAAATAGAGATTAGCCTTGCAGACCGTAGTCGCGTACCAGACCGGACAGACCATCACGGTAGCCACTGCCGATTGCGCTGAATTTCCATTCGCCGGAATGACGATACAGTTCACCGACAACTACACCAGTCTCAATAGAGAAGTCTTCACCCAGATCAAAGCGAATCAGTTCTTCATTGCTAGCGTCATTGATGATGCGTACATAAGCATTGGAGACTTGACCAAAGTTCTGGCTGCGCGCTTCTGCTTCATAGATGGTGATTGTAAAAGCTATTTTTTCTACTGCTTGTGGTACGTTTGGCAGATCGATTTTGATTTGCTCATCATCGCCATCACCCGCACCTGTACGGTTGTCACCGCTGTGTACAACGGAGCCGTTTTCGTTTTTCGGGTTATTAAAGAAGATAAAGTCTTTTTCACTGGCTACTTTGCCTGCACCATTGGCGCAAAATACGGATACGTCGAGGTCAAAATCGCCGCCGCCGTCATATTTGTTCGTATCCCAGCCCAAGCCAACTGTAATTTTCGCCAGTCCAGGGTTGGTTTTAGTCAGATCGATTTTTTGGCCTTTACTCAGGTTAATTGGCATAGTCAGTTCCCTCTTTCTTCGATTAAGTATACGTTCTGCAAATATTGGTATCTTCCTGCATGGATAGCAGAGAAATGAATACCTATTGTGTTACACATATTGGCGAGCCAAAATGTCCACATGCGCCGCCTGTTTTCCCTGACCAATCGCATTGAATTTCCAATCGGAACCGTTGCGATACAATTCGCCAGTGACAAGAGCTGTCATACCTGCATAATTGTCAGTCAGATTGTAGCGTGCCAGCTCTTCGCCGGTTTGCTCATTGGCAACACGGATATACGCGGAGGAGATCATACCGAAATCCTGACGGCGCTGTTCCGCCTGATAAATATTTACCACAACTAGAATCTTGTGAACATCTGCCGGTACTTTGGACAGATCAATAAAGATTTGCTCATCGTCGCCTGCACCTTCGCCAGTCAAGTTGTCGCCACTATGGCGCACCGAACCACACTCACTCGTCAGATTGTAGAAACAAACCAGATTGCCTTTTTTGAGCAGCTTGTCGTTTTCGCTGAGCAGCAGGGCGGATGCGTCACAATCGACATCAGCTCTCGCCTTTTTGAAGCCGAACAGACCGCGAGATTGCGATTCTGCCGGGTCCCAGCCTAGACCGACCAATAGACGGGTAAGGTCGCTTCTGCCCTTGGTCAGATCAATTTTCTGTCCTTTTACGAGATTAATCGTCATAAATGATACGAGCCTCCTCTTAGGTATTGCTAGATAATACTGCGCAGGCTGCAATTCCGTTTCATTTTTTTGTAAAAAGGAAATAAAATATGTCTTACATCAAGAGAAAGGCTTTGGCAGGAAAGCCTCTTCATTTCCATTCTAACAGACATGGAGGCAGGAATGAAAATTTGCCTTTCCGCCCCATCGCTGTACATGGTAGTTACAGGTAATATGTATGAATAATGACAATCCAATCTATGCTTATTGTCCCATAGGTTAGCAAAAAAGAATTCTCGTCCTTTTAGTTATCTACAAAGATCAAACGAGTGTAAACTTCCCGTATAACGGTATAAAAAAAGCGCCCGAATCATTGGTTCAGGCGCCTGCTTGGCGATTATCGCTAGTACGTATATAGTCGATCAACATTGCATGTGCTCGTCACCGGAATCGAGTGTAGAACTGACGTCCGTTATCCCACATGCTTGTTGTGCTTGGTTGATGAATGTCTGGAAAAGTAAAGCGAGATGATGTCCCCCAACAGCAAAAGTACCAAGGCGACCAACGCCGTACCTGCTGCCTCCTGCGCACTATTCTGTAAACCGTACATCCAGAACAGATAAACAATAGCGGCAAGAATCATGTTACCAATCAAACGTTTTTGCACAAAAGAAGTGAAGGCTGTAAAAAGCCTATTCATGGTGGACCCTCCATAAGATGTAATATGCTCCCGGCATAGTTTTTACCCGATATTCGTCATGTATAAACAGGTAAAATTGGATGAATTTCGGCAATTTTTATTATCGTCATACACTCATTTGCCGTTCACCTTGTATGCGGATACCGCAGACTCTCATTATTATGTATTTCCATGCTTGTCACCAGTGCATAATTGACTAAATCAATCATTAAATCTTTGTCGAAATATATCAATTGTTGCCTCGTAAATCTATATTTGACTAGTTCTTAGCTGCACAGTAACGCAAATAACACCTGGACAGTGTTTCAGGTGCAAGACATGCAGCAGCTCGCCTCCGACGAAAAATATTTCGGAAACTATTGGTCAATATGGAATAGTGAAAAGAAAATCAACGCAAAACAGACCTATGCAGCAGCACCGATCAGGATCGGCAGCCAAGCTGTACGCTGCTGCAAACGACAGGACGACAAAGATACTCAAACCATGTGCGTAAACGAAATGGTGCACAGTCAGGCTGGGGCGCGTAACCGGGCAGAGCTGTTTCCGCAGAATGACTCTTGTGCTCATTATGACAGATGTTTTCAAAAAACGTGTTTTTAAAGTTATATAAACAATTGTTTAATTTAAGGATATTTAGATAAAAAGAAAGAGCCCGATCATCTGGATCTGGGCCTTACCGTTGGTGTTGCTTATGAATTGCTATGGTATAGCTATGTCTTGCTACTGGTCAAGCTATGTGGTGTTCTATGATATAAAAAACGTGTTACTTATGATATATGTGCTTATGGGTGTGGCTACGGTCTTGCTACGTGGTTGATGCTACCTCTTCTTCCTGCTTCCGACGAACGAGACAAACGCTATGATTAATATCTTTCTCTATGTGTATTAACAAGCACTATGCCCCCGTCTGTTCACCGGTACAGGTTCACATTCAAACTTCGGTGAAACGTTACGACAACCATGCAGGCGACAACGCAAGTCAGTCATCTCATGAAGTAGCTAACTTGTCTCACCTACATCTCTTATTATTACAGCAGTTTACAAAAAACGAAGTTATTTTTTTTGTAATCATACCCTTTTTTTTGAATTAATGATCGTAAACTGGAATGATGAGTACTGCATATAACAAGTTACCAAAAATGAAGTTTCTCTTTTTTGAGTAACCTATATAATAATAAAAATTATCATTTTTTGGCAAAGTTGAGCACATTCGGTTGGTCTGGATACAGGCTTATACGTCTGTGCTCTAATTCGGTATCCCGATAAAGATATGGACGGATTAGCATAATTATTACGTAAGGATCATGAAAATTTTTACAACGAAAATGAAACGTAATCACTAACTAGCTACGTAATAGATGGATAAGTCGTACAATGGATTGCACCGGTGCTGCATCAGATCCGTTCTATGCCTTACAGGAAGGGAATGATCCGCATGGATAGATTAATTACACTACGAACCGAACTTGAATCCGAAATCCAACGCCAGGGTTATTCCCTGAGCAGCTTCAGCAAGGCGTCTGGGATCAACCGCGGAATCCTGAGCGCTACCCTGAATAGCAACCCGCCCAAACCGATGTCTATCAATCAGCTGGATGGCATGGTAAAGGCGCTAGGCAAGCCCGAAGGCTGGCTGTATGAACAGTTTGTTGAGGAATGCTTCAACGAGTCCGGTAAGGCAAACTGGCGGCGTGTACGCCCACTATTACTGCGTTGTCTGGACCTTCATCGAATCGATTTGATTCGCCGTACATTGGATTTGCTAATGGAGAATCCGGCACATGTCAGCCACGTGTTTGAAATGGCGGAGGAGCTGGTCGCACAAGAGCGTGGCGCAGATGCTGTGCCACTGTATCAGTGCGTGATTGAGAATGAACGCAATTACCAGTCGGAGCGATTGGCGATTAGTCAGTACCGCTTGTTTCGTGCTGCGCTGGGACATAATATCGAGGACAATTTGAAAGCAGCGCTGATCTTTGAATCGTTTCGCAATCGGCTGCCTGCGCATTTGAAGTTGGATGCGTTGCTGAAGTTAGGGAATATTTATTTTACCGTTCAAGACTGGGATGCTTTGCTGCTGACAGCAGATGAACTGTTTGTACTGGCGGACTCTCTGTATCAATATAACCGCAAACACTCTCGTGCCGTCCGCAAACAACCGTATCCGCCTGCGGAACGTCCACTTGTGTTCTACTATGCGCAGAGCTTTATATTAAAGTTTGCCGGTTATGAATTGACTGCTCGTTATGATCTAGCTCATGAGGCGTTAAAAGGTTTTAGCGATTTGAGCTGGTTTGAAGATAATCACCCTGAACATACCCCGTATGTTGAACGTTTGGAACTGGTAGCCTATTTTAACAAATTGAATCTGATGTTGCTGGAAGGCAATGACTCTTGCCTACCTGAATATTTAAAATTGATGAGAACCTATCCTGGTGAAATTTTGCCCAGTCTGATGATCATCATTCAGGCTGCTGCCGAGCATGGATTCAATATTGATCATATTTTGGAAGAACATTATGATTTGCTTTATCCAGACGATATTGTAGAGCCATTAAAATTAGGTAAGATCACCAATCAGCATTACTCGGATATTGCTGTTGGAATCAGTCGCTATATCAGTATTTATTATCACTTAACGCTGTATCAATGTAACCGCAATTTCTATGATCAACGATTAGAGAAAATTTTGGCATCGTTGGAGTCTGTTGTCGAAAAATATAATCGAGGACGTATTTTAGATTGCTTGAATCTATTAAGAAAATTAAGAGATTTAAAACATATATAATTCCTTCAACAAATCAATTCTGGAATCTAAACCGAATTTCGTATGCAAGGTGGGAATATACATGGATCACATTAAAACTTTGCGTCACGAAATAATCAAAGAACTACAAAAACAAAATTATTCTTTGAGCATGTTTAGCAATCTTTCCGGTGTAAATCGTGGAATATTAAGTTCTACTCTTAACAGTGATAATCCTAAACCGATCTCCATTAATCAGTTGGATCGAATGGGAAAAGCACTCCAAAAGCCGCAGGGTTGGCTATATGAGATTTTTATTCAAGAATTATTTGGTGTGCGTGACAATCTAAACTGGCGCAGAATTCGCGCATTATTACTTAATTGTATCGAAATCAATCAGTTTGATTGGATACGCTATATTGTTGATATGTCTCTAGAAAAATATGAATACATTGAAAAAGTATTTGAATTAGCCGAGGAACTGGTACATCAAGAAAAGTTAGATGCTGCAATGATTTGTTATCAAAGTATTGTTGATAACGAACGTTATTCACATTCAGAACGCTTGGCAATCAGCTATTACAGGATGTATATGATTAATCGCGATCAAAATATTGAGGATGATTACCAAACAGCAGTCCTTATGCAACAGTATCAAAAACATTTACCGGATCATCTTAGATTACAGGCACTTACCCATGCTGCTGGAACCTATTATTGGGTGAAAAACTGGATTTTACTTGAACAATGCGCCGATGAATTAATCAGTTTGACTAATCGTATTTTGAATAAGTTTCCGAAAACCACGTATACAGACCCCTATTTTCACCTTGATATTCCGCGACCATTTGTGCGTTATTATGGACAATCCTACTTAATCAAGGGTACTTTTTATGAACATACAGGAGATTACGAGAAAGCGTTAGAATATGCCTATAGATATTATGATTTGACTCATCTAAGGGGCATAAGCGAAGAAAGTGATTATGAAATTGATAAACTATACATTTATGCGCAAGGTAATATATATGGTATGAATCTTCATATGAGTAAATTTGAGATTCTTGATAACTATGTAGATTTCCTAAAGCAAAATCCTGAAGAAATTGTGCCTGGATTATTACTTATTCTTACAGTCGCTAACAGGCAGAATACTAATGTAGATTGGATCGTCAAACTATTTGAAAATCAGATCGATTCATTTTTAACTAATAAGAGTAAAACATACTATGCTTCTTCTGCTGTAGACGGCTATTTTGTAAATATGGTTTACCAACTAGCTTTGTATCAATCTAAACAAAAAAAGAACTATAAACAATTACAAAGAACACTCAAAACCTTTGAGCGTTCAGCTAGTCGATATAATATGAAAAGAACAATAGATATGACTCCATTACTCACAAAATTAATTCAATTACCTTAAAGCTATCTGTCTCTCCAATAAGAATCAGCTATATTGCTTATATAGCAATATAGCTGATTCTTATTTTTTGTCTATGAAACCAATTTAATATTTTTCACAAAAAAACACCTATGGTTATTGAATTGCCGCATGTTACCTATTTTTGATACCTAATTCGCTATTTTTTCATTAAAAGTAATTGACCACAGTTCAAACTGCAATATATAATGTAATAAATTTGAAACCATGGGTTTACTGGGGCGCAACAAACGGGAAACTTTCGACATAAAGGGGTGTGTTCGGTTTATGATTACCAACACCACAACCATTAGACTTGAAATTGAAAAAGGAATTCGGCAAAAAGGGCATTCATTGAGCAGCTTCGGTAAATTGGCTGGTATCAACCGCGGAATTATCAGCGGTATTTTAAATGGTAACCCGCCAAAATCCATTTCGATCCGCCAGTTGGATTTGATGGCTGAAGCACTTGGTCATGAAGAAGGCTGGATGTACGAGTATTATGTGGATGAATGCTTTATCAACGAAAAGGCAGATTGGCGCCGGATCAAAGCATTTTTGATGAGATGTACCGAGATTGGTCGTTATGACTGTATTCAAGCTGTATTGGATCGTCTAATGGAAGATTTGTCGAATACGGTTTCAGTGTTTGGATTGGCTGAGGAATTATACGAGGATGGAAAGGTAAAAGAGTCTATTCCTTTTTACGAATGTGTGATTGAGAATGAAAAACATCAGCATTCGGAACGATTGGCGATTGCGCATTATCGGGTATTTAGAGCTTCGATTGGTGAAAATACAGAACAAAACTTTAGAGCAGCCGTACGTTTCGAACCTTTCCGTGATCGTTTACCTGAACATTTTATGTTGGATGGTTTGTTAGCATTAGCTAATTTATATTATGTATTAGAAAACTGGTATTATCTCGAAAGATATGGCGATGAATTAAATATTATCAGCCAAGCCATCTATACTGAACGCCAAAAAAAATTTAAAGAAACAGGTTTTTATGAGCCCCTCCAAGCTGAAAGAAGATTAGTAGTCTATTATGGTCAAAGTTATGTTATAAAATCTATCGCATTAGAATATCTGGGTAGGTACGAAGAAGCAAAAGATTATGTTACAAAATATGCAGATCTCAGTTGGTTTGAAGAACTTGATGAAGTTGGTTTAAAAGAAGTTGCAAAATTCAAATCATTTGCTACTGCAAATATGAATAATTTGAATCTTCTTCTGGGGGATACATCCAAACTAGATGCATATGTATCTTTCTTACTGGATAATCCAAATGAAATATTGCCTAGTCTTTGCGTGATCTTACAAGCTGCGAATGAAAATAATTTTTCTATCGATAATATTTTAGATAAACTGTACTCCAAAATTTCTTTGGATCAGGATTATTATGAGGTTACTGCTTCGTTAAATAGATATATTGATTTATATTATCAGCTTGCAATCTACCATTATAAAAAAAGTTCATATGGTGAAGCTATTGATAACACTATTGAAAGTTTACGTTTATCGATTAAAATTTCTAATAAAAGCAAGATTTTAGATCGTATTCTAATATTTGAGCAGCTTAGAAAATTCGCAACTGATGAGCATCTAAATCATTATAATACTATTATAGAGGAGGCTACAGCCAATGAAAAAAGTCTTTTTTTCTTTAATTCTAGTACTTAGCTTAACTTCTCTCACACTTTCTCCAACTACTACTTATCAACATGAACGTTTCACCACACTAAGCAATGGCATAGGCGGCTAAATCAATAAAAAACCTAAACTCTTAAATCGAGTTTAGGTTTTTTATTGATTTTAACTATTTTTCTGAATTTCTTGCTGGTAATCCTCATAATTCCCCAACGTCACTTTCAACTCACCTTCACCCAAACTCCAAATCTGTCCCGCAATCCGATTGATAAAATATCGATCATGCGATACAGCCAGAATGGTTCCTGGGAATTCTTCTAGTGCTTCCTCCAATGCTTCTCTTGAGGAAATATCCAGATGATTCGTCGGTTCATCCAAAATTAGCAGGTTCGGGCGTTGGTGCATCAGAATCGCTAATCGCAATCGGCTCCATTCTCCTCCCGATAGACCCGATACTTTTTTGAACACATCGGGACCATAAAATAAGAACTTGGCAAGCTGACCGCGGGCGGCGCCTTCTTCCATACGCGCGTGCAGTTTGAACCATTCCAGTACCGTTTCGCCAGCATCCGGTGGAGCGGCTTCTTGTGCCAAATAACCAGTATCAGCACGAGAGCCAAGGCGTAATGTACCCGCATCTGGGGCTTCCTGACCGAGGATCATACGCAGCAAGGTGGTTTTACCAGCTCCGTTCCCGCCAATGATCACAGCATGTTCGCCATAGCGCAGCAAGGCAGACGATTCTTGCAGCAGCGCTTTGTCTCCGTAGCTTTTCCACACCTGATCCAGCACCAGCACACGCTCACCGGAGCGTCCTTTCTGTTTCCATTCTAGATCAATCTGGGCGCGTTCCATCACTGGGCGCTTGACCTTTTCCATGCGGTCGAGCGCTTTTTGCATGGAAGCGGCGCGGCGGTGGAAGCCGGGGTTCGGTGGATTGGAGCGATTGCCCCAATCGATAAGGCGCTTGATGGATTCTTTGATGCGTTTGATTTCTTTTTGCTGATCCTGATAGTTCTCGTATTGGTTGATCAGACGGCGTTGTTTCTCCTCGCGATACGCAGAGTAGTTCATCGGATACGCTGTAGCTTCGCCGTCTTCCAGCTCGATGATCTCCTGCACGACTTTATCTAAGAAATAACGGTCATGGGAAATCACGACAACGGTCGCGTTTGAGCCGCTGATAAATTGCTCCAGCCAGACGACGGCATCCATATCGAGATGGTTGGTCGGCTCGTCGAGCAGCAGAATATCTGGATTGGTTAGCAGCAGTGCCGCCAGCGCTACACGGGTCTTTTCCCCACCAGACAGACGATTGACGGATTCGTCGTAGCGTGACTGTGGAATGCCGAGTCCGGCAGCGATGGCATCGATGCGGGCAGACATCTCGTATCCGCCCTGATCTTCAAAACGATCCAGTGCTTCGCCGTACTCGCGCAGGGTCTTATCCATCTGCTCTGGCGATTGATCTGCATCGCTCATACGGAGCGTTAACTCCTCCATTCGCTGCTGCAATTGCAATAGATGGTGGAAGCTTTCGCGCAGTATATCCATGACGGTTGTGCCTTCTGCATAGTCTGGTACCTGTGCCAGATAGCCGACGCGTGCACCTTTTTGAATATGCAATTCGCCCTGATACGGACGTTCCTGACCAGATAACAGACGGAACAGGGTCGTTTTGCCAGCTCCGTTTAGACCAATGAGACCAATCTTGCGACCGCTGTGAATTTCAAGGGTGACGCTGGACAGCACCTGCTGAGCGCCGTAATATTGTTGAACCTGCTGACAGGCAATCATAATAGACATAGATTTCATTCTCCTCGTGTGAGGCAGCCGGACGTGTTCTGTTTGTTCATGTAGAGCTGGCATTTGAGTGTACCTGAGCGCCTGAGTTCTAGGGTTCTAGAGTTCTACATAAACAGACTATTATTTTATTGAATATAACTGTAGCTTTCGCTGTATGGGCTTGGTTATGGATTGGATCAGCGAATACAGGTATATGGAAAATAACGACAAGAACGGCTGCGCTAATTTATTGAGAAGATATACCGACCCAGCGAATGGCTGTGATTTGGTTATCTTCGTAAAGTAGATTGGTTGAGGAAATGCGCTTCTGCCTGTCAGCTCGGATTACGATGTATTCCGCATATATTCGTTGTGGGTTCTCAACACAACAAAAAAGCCGCAGGGGAAATGTCCCTGCGGCTGTCATGGATGGAGTTGCGGTAGAAATAACAACGGATATAGATCCGTGTCATTCTACTGATCCGAGTATGCCAACCATGTTGCAATGATGGACCGAGCATATCGGTTCTACCATGTGCATCATGTACGTTCGTGCGAAACAAACGATGAGTTGAGCATATTCTCGTGGGTGCAATTCCGAAGACAACTGTTCATTCACGATACGGTGTGCAGCGGATGGCTATGGATACGATTGTCGCGCAGACAATCGTATTCCGAAGCTGATCCGTGGATTAGGACGGTGATCCATGATGGAGATATCCATTCATCACACAGATTCACTGTCATAACATTTATACTGCTGAAAATCCGACCGAGGCTGAAGGCAGGAGCGGCATTTCGCCATTTTGGAAGTATTCATTTTTGGACAGACTTCTCCCGTCTTCGTAAAATGTGCCTGCAATACTATATACGCCAGCAACTTGGTGCTCTAGCGCAATAAACAATGGGAAATTCAACATCCTGCCTCACCTCCTTTGGTATAACATCGTCTGCAATGCCCCGTCGCCCCTTCCCAGAAGCAGCGGATTGCATACGATGTCGTTATTATATCTTTTTTACCACAGACGGAAACCATTTGGCAAGCTGTTTTTGTACAGCCGCGCTTCGTAGCAGTAGTCGCAGGATTGCCCAGCCTAGCATAGCGCCTGTAAAATTAAACATAATATCGTTCACATCGACCGTCCGATACGTGAAGCCAAGCAGCAGATCGATGATGCCTTGCAGCGTCTCGATTAGCAGTCCAATGCTGACCGCAAACAGCAGCATACGGCGCGTAGTCATAGAGATAAGCAGCGGCAGGATCAGACCATATGGAATGGTCATAAGCACATTCAGATAGTTCGATTTATCGACCAGAATCGAATCGTAAAATTGGGAATGAAATGGGATCAGATTCAGCCGTACCATGCCTTTATCGCCACCAGTGATACGCATGAGCTCTAATAATTGCGGATCAACGGGAAATGGGAAAAAGGTATATTTGATCACATTCAGCAAATAGATACCAAATAGCCCTGCCACAAGAAGCTCTGGCAGCGATTTATGATACAATCGGCGCAGGATCAGCAAGAACGCCAGCACGAGCACAATACCGATCAGCCAGATGGTCGTATTGAATATTAGCATAGTATCTCTCCTGTTCCGTCGATGATTGGATGGCTCGAAGATGATCCATCATCCGTTTCGTATATACGGCGCTGGATGCAAATTCTTATTGTACAGGGTTTGCGGCGTACTATGCAAAATGCCACTGCATGGCGCTTGGTTATGGTCTATGCTGACAGATGCGCGGTTCATAAACAGCATGCAGGCTAAAGCTATATGACAAGGGACAAAGAAAAAGAACATTCCAAACTAGTCGCTGACCTAATTAGGGAATAATATTAACAGTGGTTCGTACTTTGATTACTACTAGTACTGGTGTTGGTAATCATATTGTTACCGCTATTTCTAATGATACAGATACAGATACAGATACAGATACAGATACAGATACAGATACAGATACAGATTATGGAGGAAATATATATGAGCAAGCAAGATGAATATATGTACAAGAATGCGCAAGAAAATACAGCACAACGCAACGAGCAATCTATCGAAAGCAATCTATCTCATGCCAATCCCCCGCATACGAATGATACCGAACAGCCAATCGTGCTCTCCCCTGCTCTGCTAGAGCTATGGGATGGACAGCAATTGGAGGACAAGCAGCATCTGGCTATGCTCTTACTAACGGTTGGTGAGAATGGCTTCCCGTATCAGGCGATGGTAAGTGTGGGTGAAGTGCTGGCAATGGATGAGCAGCATGTGCGGATTGCGCTGTGGACAGGGACGAATACAACGGGCAATTTGCAGCGGGATGGTAAGGCGCTGCTGTCTTTTGTATATCAAGAAGTAGGCTGGACACTGCGGTTGCGGATGAAGGAGTTGCCCGCACTGGAGAATTCTATGTATCCGCGGGCGCGGTTTGAAGGTACGGTAGAGCATATCAAGCAGGATATTGCGCCATATGCCGATCTGCTGACCGGCGTGACCTTCCGGCTTCACGAGCCGGAGCAAGGATTGGAGCGCTGGAAGACGACGCTGGATGAATTAAAACTGTGATGGTTCGTCATTGTGGATCTATTGGAGCCAACACATGAGTAGGATTTATTTGCGCATACGGCGGTTGGCGAGGACGCGGCGGACGATTTTCTGAATGAGCAGCGGTAGAACGAAAGCCAATACGGCAACGACCATCAGCATATAAGCAAATACATTGTTCGGATCAGATGGGTTAGACAGTACGGTTCGGACAGCGAGACCGATCACAACGAGGCACGTAATCGCTCTCATGATAATAAATCGCATAAATGGAAATCCCCTTTGTTCAAATGGATACTAGATGCAAACTCCGCTTCATCTTACCCGAAATATCAGTGGTTCCGCAACGGTTGCAGCGATGATTTTGCGCATTCCAATGATGCGAATATGTATTGTTGCGGGGTTTGCCATATTTGACTGTATTTACATTCATCCTGAAAATCATTGCTTGTTCTGTACAGGTAACGGTTAGATTCCCTACAGGAAGTGGTAATGAATGATGATACCTAGACCACTGATACAGGAGGGACAGCATGAAGGACGATACGAACCAAGACATTACTCGCAAAGCCGCAGAAATCGAGTTACCGGAAGCCCCCTACTCCTTTTGGCGAGCAACGACGGAATTTCCGACATTCGCTCCCTTAACGGAAGAACTGGATGTGGACATTGCCGTTGTCGGCGCAGGCATTACCGGAGTGACCGCTGCTTATTTGTTAGCAAAAGAAGGAAAGCAGGTCGCGCTGTTTGAGGGCGGCAAGGTGCTGAATGGCACTACCGGCTACACGACTGCCAAAGTCACCTCCCAGCATGGCTTGATCTATGATCATATTCGCAATCACTTTAGCGATGAAGAAGCTATTCTGTATTACGAAGCCGCCGAGGAAGCCAAACGCTTCATGCAGCAAATCGTACAGGACAACGGGGTAGATTGTGATTGGCAGGAAGAAACGGCGTATGTATATGTGGAATCTGGCAGCTCGGAGCTAAAACATCTAAAAAAGGAAATGGATGCGTATCGTGAGCTGGGTATTCCCGGCGAATGGGTAGAATCCTTGCCGATTCCGCTGCGTGTGGAAGGTGCGATTGCGTTGCCGGGACAGGCACGCTTTCATCCGCTGCAATATTTGAAGTTTCTGCTGCTGGAATTTTTACGATTGGGCGGAACGATCTACGAGCATACGATGATTGAAGAAGTAGAAAATGGCGACCGTCCGCGGTTGTTGGTACAGGATAAGGATTTTGGCATTACTTGCAATACAGTGGTGTCCGGTTCGCATTATCCAGTGACCGATCAGAATGGGTTTTATTTTGCCCGCTTGCAGCCGGAGCGTTCGTATACGCTGGCGATTCGTGCGGAGACGCCATTTGAGAGTGGCATGTATATTAGTGCGGACGATCCGAAGCATTCGCTACGTTCCGCTACCTTTGATGACCAGCAGTATGTGATTGTTGGCGGCAAAGGTCATCGTACGGGGCAGGAAGAGGATACGATTGCGCATTATGCCGATCTGGAAGTATTCGCAGGCAAGCTGCTGGGCATCAAGGAAGTGCCGTATCGCTGGTCGTCTCAGGATCTATATTCGCTCGATAAGCTGCCTTGTATCGGCTATCTGACGAGCGATACGCCCAACATCTATGTGGGTACTGCTTATGCCAAATGGGGCATGACATCCGGTACACTGGCAGCGATGATGATTACTGATATGATCATGGGTCGAGATAATCGCTATACCGAGCTATTTTCCCCATCTCGCAAAACGCCAGTGCTGAAGCGCGTACAAAATGCGATTAGTCATAATTTGACGGTAGCCAAAGAGCTGGTGACTGGCAAAGTAGACTTTAATCTGCGCAAAGCAGATGAACTACAGCCGGACGAAGGTGCGGTTATCTGGCAGCGAGGCAAGCGCACCGGGGCATATCGCGATCCAGAGGGGCAGCTGCATCTGGTGGATACGACGTGTACGCATATGGGCTGTGAGGTGCAATGGAACGATGCAGAGCGCTCATGGGATTGTCCATGTCATGGTGGACGGTTTGATTATAAAGGGGAAGTATTGGAAGGTCCGCCGACGGAGGCGTTGAAGAAGCTGTAATGGTTAGCTAATGCTTGTTTTAGCTAGGTTGGCTGGTGCTTCCGCTTTAGCTTACACTCTATAAAGCCGCTATCGGATGCTGAATGTTCCAGTAGCGGCTTTATGTATGACCTTGTGCTATACGCACAACGGTCGAATATTGGATTTTATATATGGAATAACCGTATACGTGATGATTAGATTTTGGTGTACTTCATGGTACGCAATCATAGTACGCAATCTGTGTAAAATAAAAGCACACTTATAAGGACTTATTTCCATTAGCAGCCCTTCTCTTCGGTCACTTTCATCTCACTTGTTTTCTTGCCGTCATCCTCTTCCTGCGTGATCCACTCGATATGAAATTTGCGGATCATGGCGAGTATGGCACGGAATAGCGTATTGGCGTTACCGATTATGAACATGATCGTACCGGTCTTTGTATCGCTCGTAAAAAAGAAATAACTACCGATCAGGAAGCAGACGGTCGTGATGATGTCATTCAGTAGGCTGATTAGTTCATAGCAATTTTGCGTCACCAGCCGCCGATCCTTGAATTCAACGGTTAGCTTGTACGAGTCGGGGCGGCGGATACGAATACGGTTTCGTTTTAACGGCTGCGGCGACTGGGCTTTGTCTTGTTGATTGTTCATGTTGCAACCCTCCCTCCGATGCACTTACCCTTGTACGGAAGGGTTATAACAGAATTTTGCCAATCGAAAAGGGTAAACATTTGTGTCTGACGCGTCTCGTTCATGCTGAATTTCAGCAATAGGGGATTTGCAGATGTATAGCGGTGGATGTATCGAAATCTTCTATACGGTATTCATTTTTGTATAAACGTCAATTAACGATTGCTTCCGTCATGCTGACATGCGAGAATAGGTTCAATTCCAACACAGAAGGAGAATGATCATGACTGAACCGAATCCGTATTTATTGGAAACTCTCGCTATTCACGCTGGACAGGAAATCGACCCAACGACGTTTTCACGTGCTGTACCGTTGTACCAAACATCGTCGTATGGCTTCCGCGACAGTGAGCATGCTGCTAATTTGTTTGCACTAAAAGAATTCGGCAATATTTATACCCGATTGATGAATCCGACCACTGATGTGTTTGAAAAAAGGCTGGCTGCATTGGAAGGTGGCGTGGGTGCGCTCGCGACAGCATCCGGTCAGGCAGCGATCACCTTCTCCATTCTCAATATTGCGGCGGCAGGCGATCATATCGTGTCCGCAGCGAGTTTGTATGGGGGTACATATAATTTATTTGCACATACGTTGCCCAAGCTGGGCATTACCGTATCCTTTGTCGATTCGGATACACCGGATAATTTCCGAGCAGCGATCACAGAAAACACAAAAGCACTATATGCGGAAACAGTCGGCAATCCGGGCGGGAATGTACTGGATATTGAAGCAGTCGCCGCCATTGCACATGAGCATGGCATTCCGCTGATTGTGGATAATACCTTCCCAAGCCCGTATTTGCTGCGTCCGATTGAGCATGGCGCAGATATTGTGGTGCATTCGGCAACCAAATTTATCGGCGGACACGGCACTTCGATTGGCGGTGTCATTGTGGACGGTGGCAAGTTCGATTGGGCGGCACATGGTAAGTTTCCGGGGCTGACCGAGCCTGATCCAAGCTATCATGGTTTGGTGTACAGCGATGCGCTCGGTCCACTGGCGTATATTATCAAGGCACGTGTGCAGCTGATGCGCGATCTGGGTGCGCCGATCTCGCCATTTAACGCGTGGCTGTTGTTGCAGGGATTGGAAACGCTACATCTACGGATGGAACGACATAGTGAGAATGCGCTACAGGTGGCGCAGTATTTGGAGCAGCATCCTGATGTAGAGTGGGTCAGCTATCCGGGGCTGAACAGCCACCCGTCGTATGAACTAGCGCAGAAGTATTTGCCGCTGGGGAAAGGTGCGATTCTGACCTTTGGTATTCGCGGTGGTGCGGCAGCGGGTCAGAAGCTAATCGGCAATGTGAAGCTCTTTTCCCATCTGGCGAATGTGGGCGATTCCAAGTCGCTGATCATCCATCCTGCCAGCACGACGCATCAACAGTTGAATGAGGAGCAGCAGTTGTCTGCGGGCGTGAATCCAGAGCTGATCCGGCTGTCAGTCGGCACGGAAAACATTCGCGATCTGATCAACGATCTGGAACAGGCGATTGTGATTAGTCAGCAGGGATAGATCATCCGTATACAGAATTGTCGTACTTAATATCACTAGCATTCTATATCGTTAATTCACATGCAATCGCTACTTCACATGCAAAATGCCTGCTTCTTTCGCGGAAGCAGGCATTTTATGTATACCGATTGATGTCGTTAGCGATACACACCGCGCCGACCAGCGATAAAGTCGGATAGCATATCCACATTTTGCGCGTTAAACAGCGGTGGCGCTTCCGTCGGTGTAACAAAGCGCAACGCGCGCGTCTCTTCATTTTCACTCAACGGCTCTCCGCCGACAATCCGGCATACAAAAGCAACCAGCATCGTCTGCGCTTCATCTCCGTTCGGATAGGTATAATCGTATAGCGTGTACACACCTTGCAAATAGTCTACCTCCACCTGATAACCCGTCTCTTCCAGCACTTCACGAATCGCCGTCTGCTCTGCTGATTCTCCCAGCTCCATCGCGCCGCCCGGAAAACCCCACTGATCGTTGTCCCGACGATGCTGTAGCAGAATCTCACCTTGCTCGTTGACGATAATTGCTCCAGCGAAGTTGGAAAAGATTTTGGCGGTTCCGGTTTTGGAGCGAATCCAGCCGATATAGTTTGCCATCTGATTGTCCTCCTTGATCTGTACGGATGCAGTTATATGTCCATCATATCCGATTCTTGCTACCACAGACAAAAAGCCCCTTTTCTCCTTCCCATGATAGCTGCGGCTGTGGCATCTCGCCCAACCGGCAGCAGTGGAAATTTAAAAAGGGGATTTGATTTGGCATGTGTGTGCAGTAGGCAGGCTTGTCCCAGATGCAGAGTAGATAATACTCTCCTGCATCAGGCAATGACCTCAACGCCGGTATCGGCGGATACTGCGGATGCGATACGTTCATAATAGGCTTCCAGTGAACAGTCCACAATTTTATCAAATACGAGCGGGTTACATTCGGGCAACAATGTAGTTGCGTAATCCCAGGCATTTTGCTCAATCTGTAACGCCAAACGCGCGTACAGCAATGGGTCATGGCAATCGTCCAGCTCGTCTGCCAGCTGTTCTAGCAGCGGATCATGGGCATGCCCCATTTCATGAGCGAGAATGATCGTAAAATAATCGTCGATATGTTTGAGCGAACCGAACAGCTGAAAGCACTGTTCTTCGATCTCGTGCAAATAGAGTGTAATCATCCGGCTGTTCAGCGAAAATTTGCCGCCAACGGAGCGGGAACCGGGAAATTTCTTTCTGGTGCGAACCCGTACATCACTATTAGCGCGTCGAAGCAAGGTCTCAATGGTCGTTTTTACGTGACGGTGGTCCACAGGCATCCCTACGCTTTCCTGAATTTTAGTTCGAATTGGCTGTTTCAGCAAGTTCATGCAGTGCAGCAATTACTGAACCATTATACAGGAATATGTCGGATTATGTAACCAATTTCATTACCCTTTTTCCAACATTATGAAACCTTTTTTTGTTTGCATGGAAAATAGTATAATGATTTGGCGGGTTTCTGACCGGCATTATCCTTTCATTCATCTAGGAGGTTTTTATTATATGGAACTGAAACATAAAACAGCGATTATCACAGGCGCAGGCAAAGGTATCGGCAAAGCAACCGCTGAGCTGCTCGCATCCGAAGGCGTTCATCTCGGTCTACTGGCACGCACCAGCGGCGATCTGGAGCAGCTGCAATCCGAACTGAGCGCTCAATACGGCGTGAAGGTATTTACAGCTACTGCCGATGTTGCCAATGCCACAGACGTACGTGCAGCGGTCTCTTCGCTGGCACAATCTCTTGGTCACGTGGATATTCTGATCAACAACGCAGGGACAGCTTCCTTTGGCAAACTAGCGGAAATGGACCCAGAGCAATGGGAGCAAATTATCCGTGTCAATCTGATGGGCGCGTATTATGTTACCCATGAACTGTTGCCAGCGATGATCGCACAGGGCAGCGGCGATATTATCAATATCGCATCCACAGCAGGCGAACGTGGCTTTGCTACAGGTTCCGCTTATTGCGCTTCCAAATTCGCGCTGATCGGCATGACCGAAGCGCTGATGCAGGAAGTGCGCAAATCCAACATCCGCGTTACCGCGCTAACACCAAGTACGGTTAATACGCCACTGGCAGTGAATGCTGGATTGCCGATTGGCGACGAGGATCGGATGATGCAGCCAGAGGATGTGGCACAGCTCATTCTGGCAGGTCTCAAATTGCCATCCCGCGTCGTACTGAAAACCGCAGGCATCTGGACAAACAATCCGCAATAACGGATGAATTTTGCATAACTCCGGTCATTTGCGGTACTTCTGCAAATAAAAATCATGTATACTAAGGTGTACTGTAAATAATTCCCTACTACATGAGGAGTGTACAGCATGAGATCAATTTGCGTATTTGCCGGTTCGGGTACGGGTGTACATCCAGAGTACATGCAAGCAGCAGCAGAGTTGGGAACGACCATCGCCGGGATGGGGTATCATCTGATCTACGGTGGGTCACGGCTTGGCCTGATGGGAGCAGCGGCAGAAGCTGCACTATCTTCTGGTGGCAAGGTAACCGGTATTATGCCGGGTGGCTTGCTGCATGGCGAGCGTGTACACAAGGAATTGAGCGAAATGATCTCCGTGGACAGCATGCATGAACGCAAAGCGATGATGCAGCAAATGGGTGACGGCTTTATCGCGCTGCCCGGTGGACTCGGTACATTTGAAGAGCTGTTCGAGGTATTGTGCTGGTCACAGATCGGCATCCATAACAAGCCGCTCGGACTGTATAATATTCGCGGCTATTATGAGCCACTGCTCCGTATGCTGCGCCACGGCATTCAGGAAGGCTTTGTCGCTGAGTCGTGTATGAATCGTCTATTCGTCTCGACCGATCCAGCAGAGCTAGTTCAAGCGGTCAGCCATGAATTGCCGGTCACATCCGACCTGCGCTGGCTCTCGTCTGCTTACCGCAAAGATTTGCCGGAGTGACCGAAGCGATATTTACGAAGTTGCGTGTATAGAAGCGAAAAGAGCTAAGACAGGAAATCCTTGCTTTACATGCGATAGCTCGATATTCGCGATGTACATCACGATACGATCCTATGTAAAATCCCGCAGTCTGCTAATGGCAGAATCTGCGGGATTTTTTGTGCATAGGTTATATATTTTCTGACGATATTGTTCTGGATATGGCGGATAATCCGGTGAATCATCCATGTACTGGTTGGAGATCAACCTTGCCGTTATACTCGCAATCGCTTATCCACGCATCCTGCTCATGCCGCTCATCTTTTCATTCATTCATTTGCCGATAGTCGGTCAGTCTGGGCGCTCGATCAAATAATAATAAATCAAGCACATATGGCTCACAAACTGCTCATGTGGATCGTTCAGATCAAAGCCGGTAATATCGCGGATGCGTTCCAGTCGGTATTTGACGGAGTTGCGGTGGATAAACAGCTGACGTGCTGTATCCAGCAGACTGCCCCTCGTTTCCAAATAAAAGAACAGCGTGCGCAGCAGATCGCTATTGTGCTCCTCGTCGTACTGCTTGAGCTTGCCCAGCTTGCGATCAAACAGCTCGCCAAAACCACGCTCGTCCACCGTTCCACGCAGCAGGTGATAAATCTCCACATCCTTGTACGCAGTCATCGGTCCGCCGCCGCTGAGCCGTCTGGAAATGGTCAGTGCATGACGCGCTTCGCTATAGCTCTCGTGCATATCCCACAGCCATGTAGGACGACCGATACCAGCACGATAGCCAGTAAGCTTACCCTGACGGTCATTCAGCCAGCCGCCGACAATATTCGTCCACGGAATAAGCTCCTGTCGGTTCATACCGCTCTCTCCATCCGCAGCCGGTGTCGGTAGGAATAAAATGGCTCGGTTGCTACGAAACTCGACATGCGGACGTACGCCATATGTTGTCGCTTCCGGTTCTAATAGCTCGTCAATCCACTCTTCCTCTGGTGCAATCTGTCCTTCGATCACGACTACTTCCCATAGCTGCGACGGATTCATGCCCAGCTGGCGACCGCGCTGCTCTACCTCATGTCGCGGCGGTACAGGTGGCGTCATCAGCTCGTCGATAAAGTTATTACGCAGCCGATTTTCCGTATCCTCGATAATCTTGTTACGCATCAGCTCCAGCGCCAGCACAAGCCGTGCCTGCTCAACGCCAATCTCCTCCATCGCATCCAGACGTTCCTTATCCACGATCAGCCGAGCAACCGTGCGTCGATCTACATGAATATTCCAGCTAAGTGGATGCTCTGCTTGATGATAATTCCAGCCTGCTGGTGACGCGACGATGGTCATTCCGGCATTGTCGACGACAGCGACCGGCGCCTTGAGCAGATCGGATACATGATCGTTGACTGCCTGAATGCCGATGTTTTCCAGCACCATCATCGTCAGCTTGCGATACACTTCCTCCGAACGGCGCAGCATCGATGCCTGCTGATCCAACACCTGCTCCATCACTGCCTGCGTAATATCGGTATACGGAATATCCGATGGCAGCTCGATCAGCGGCAATCCATACTGCTCGCTGATCTGTAGAGCTTCCTGCGGAATCGCCTGTATAAAGGATTCCGATTTGATCGCCAATCCTGCCGCTTGCCCGCGGGCGAGCACTTGTATCATCTCTACCAGCCGAGAAGGCTCTTGGCGGATGGAATAGGCAGTCGTCATCAACAATCCGCCTTCCTTCACCCAGTCCGTCAGATCGGGCACCTCGATAATGTCGATAGATTGCACGGCACGATCCAGCCCTTGTTCTCCGCTGATCAGTCTTGCACCTTGCAGCGGCGGTATATGCAGTAGTTCTCGTACGGTTATACCTGTTGTCTTCATTCTCTTCACCGCCGTTAATTCCAAATTAGATACGATATAAAAGGTTCACCTTTCACTTAATCGACCAGTTCACCTGCACGCATAATCAAACGATCGTCCAAATACACATCCGGCTGCTTCACCACAATGTCGATATGTACCCCAGCTGCCACTGTACCGCCAAATGTATTATTGCTACCAAAAGCGACATGAATGGTACCATATACTTTTTCGTCTTCCAGCACGATACCCGTGATGCGTGCTTTGTCATTGGTGCCAATGCCAAACTCGCCCAGCATGCGTCCCTGATCATCGCCAAGCATATGCAGCAGTTCGTCGCCTTTATCACCCTCAGCGGCAACCAGACGTCCATCCTGCACGGTCAACAATAACGGGCTACTCAAAGCACCCAATCCGGCAACCGAGCCATCGGCAATTAATTCACCGGAAGCTGTTCCTTCTAATGGAGCAATATAGGCTTCGCCAGAAGGCAAATTGCCCGATTCGCCCGGGTTCAAATACAGCCCCGTGCTTGGAACGCCTTCACGGCTCTCAATGGAAAAGCTTAAACTACGTCCATCCTTTTCAATCCGAACGGTAGATGCTTCAGTCAGCAGAGCAGTGACTGTTTCAGTCAGTTCTTTGACTTTATCATATTCGGCTGTAATCGCACCGTGGGTAAACATATCTTCGGTAATACCCGGCATGGTTGCCAGACGTGCACCAGCAGCCGCTGCCTGCTTACGAGCGGACGTGTGCGTAAGGGAATAGCGAGTGACGCACACGACGACCGATGCATTCATCATGGCGGTAGCGATAGCAGCAGGGGGTTCTTCACCGGACTTGCTGCGTTCTTGCATAAGCAGCAGCATACTTTCCGCACCAAGACGTTTACCTGCTTCATACAATGATTCAGCTAATTCTTTGCGGCTGTCATCGGTGACTACAGCAAGTGTTTCTCCAGCTTGTAAACCGAGACAATCGGTGAGTACATTTTTACTAATTTCGATACGTTGTTCGTTCATGCTACTCCATCCTTTACGTTCAGTTCCCGCACCGATCAAAAGCGCGATCATGCCCTTTCTTCGATACTTATGGGTTACTGTATATTGTTCCATAAGTATATTCCAAACAGCAACCTTAATTGATGGCTGTTTTGCAAAGTGAACTGTAAATCTAATAACTGCTCTTTGATTGCAAAAATGAAAGAGATATAAAATGTACTTCACAAAGTAAAAATATCTAACATAAAGTATAAATATGCATTGTTAAATTTTTCTTTTGTTGATAAAATTACGACTATCAAATCCCGTACATGGAGGTTACATAGTGAAAAAGAACATCATGTTAATTTTACTTACACTCATTTTCGTAGTACTAGCTGGGTGTGGAACTGCTCCAGCACAAGACCCGGCTCCGGCAGCATCCAGTAGCGGGGAAAGCGATACGGCGGCAACGGATAACAGCGCGCCGATCAAAATTGCGACCGACGCCTCCTATGCTCCTATGGAATTTATGGACTTGGATCAGGTAAAGGGCTTCGATATTGATTTTATCGATGCGGTGATGAAGCAGGCGGGGCTAACGTATGAGGTGACCAACACCGGTTGGGATACGATGCTAGAAAGTGTACGTCAGGGAACGGAATATCAGGCGGGCGTTTCTTCCGTCTCTATTACGGATGAGCGCAAGGAAAGCTATGACTTCTCCCTGCCTTATTTTGAATCGACCAATGTGATTATGGTCAAGCAGGGTAGTGACATCAAGTCCGCCCTTGATCTAAAGGACAAAAAAGTGGCTGTACAAAACGGCACGACGGCGGATATTCTTATGTCCGGCATCATGGGCAAGGACAGCGCTAACCTGAGCCGATTTGAAAGCAATGCACTGGCGCTGTTGGAGCTGGATAATGGCGGAGCAGACGCTGTTGTCGCGGATATTGCCATCGTGCGTGAATATATCAAAAACAACCCAGATAAAAAACTGGTCAGCATTACCGATTCCAAAAACTTTGATTCCGAATATTACGGCATTCTGTTTCCCAAAGACAGCGAGCTAAAAGCCAAACTCGACCCGGCGATTCAAACCATTATTGATAACGGCACCTACGCTGAAATCTACAAAAAATGGTTTGGCGAGGAACCGGATCTGACGAATCTGAAAGCAGCAATGGCTAAAGGATAAAAGGAGCAGCGCCATGAGCGATTTTCGTATTGACATCATTCTGTATTACATCCCGTTACTGCTCAAAGGCACACTGCTGACGATTGGCGTCTCGATCGTCTCCATCTGCCTCGGCTCTATTCTTGGACTGATCGTTGGCTTTGGACGTATGTCCCGACATGCGTATCTGCGTTTGCCCGCGGCGTGTTATATTAACTTCTTCCGTGGAACCCCACTGCTGGTGCAGATCTTGCTTGTGCATTTCGGGGTTGTGCCACTGCTGATCGACCGTACGGATGTGCTGTTCGCCGCGATCCTGTCGCTGACGCTCAATTCGGCAGGCTATAGCGCCGAGATTTTCCGTGCTGGCATTCAGTCGGTGGAGCGTGGGCAGAGCGAAGCAGCGCTATCGCTTGGTATGACTAGACAACAGACGATGCGCTATATTATTCTGCCGCAGGCGATTAAGCGCATGATTCCGGCGTTTGGTAATGAATTTATCGTACTGATCAAGGATTCGTCATTGCTGACGATTATCGCTGCCAAAGAGCTGATGTATTATGCGAATCTGATGCGTGGACAGTATTTACGCATCTGGGAGCCGTATCTGACAGCGGCGATCATTTATCTGATTTTGACGTATACGTTGAGCAAGCTGCTGAACTGGTGGGAACGACGGATGAACCAGTCCGGCGAATCGCATTGATGCCTTACTCATAGCCATCTATTCAAAAAGCTCCCCTCTGCGGTTGCCAGATCATATCCGTGATCCAGCAGCAGTAAAGGGGAGCTTTTTTGTATATACATTCCGTTTCGTTCGACCATATGTTTGATGCGTTCATGACAGTATGATTCCTGCGTTCGTACTAGTATGCTTTATGCTTTCATATGTTTAAGACGTTGGTACATTGGATTCGCCAGCATCATCTCATGCGCTGACCTATTTCATGCACTAGCATATATGTCATGCCTCAGTATACCAATGACTATGATGAGCGATAGATACAAAAGAACACTTATGCGGCTCATGTGGCGCATCAACCAATCAGTACCTTTTCCTCTGGATAGCTGTACTTGGTCGGTTTATTGTTACGCGCTAGTGCAAATGCTAGCGCCAGTGGACCAAGACGACCGATGAACATCGTAATGACGATGACCAGCTTGCCTTCCGGGGACAGATGCGGCGTCAATCCCATCGAGGAACCAACCGTCCCAAATGCCGATACCGCCTCATAGAAGATCGCCAAAAACGAAGCGCTTGATCCACTCTCGGTAATGGTCAGCATAATCGTCAGTACGACTACGATGCCGAGCGAGATCATAATAATCGCTAATGCACGAAACGCCGTATCAAAGCTGATTTTCCGCTGAAACGCATGAATCTCCGAACGACCGCGCACGACGCTATACAGACACAGCAGCAAAATCGCAAACGTATTGATCTTGATCCCGCCGCCAGTCGAACCACTCGCTGCCCCGATAAACATCAGCATAATGAATACAAACTGCGTTGCCGCCATCAGACCACCGATATTGACCGTATTATAACCGGAGGAACGCGGCATGACCCCTTGGAACAAGGCTGCCCAGATTTTATCGCCCAGACTAAGTGGACCCAGTGTTGCCGGATTCGCCCATTCCGCTGCCAATACAAAAACAAATCCGAACACCGTCGCAATCAGCGATGACACAAGTACCAGCTTCGTATTAAGCGAGAACTTATGCCAACGCCGCTTGCGCAAAATATCCGTTACAACGATAAAGCCCAAACCGCCGATGACGAATAGCGTAATGACAACCGTGTTCACTACGGGATCGCCCACATGCTCGGATAAACTATCTGGCTTGAGTGCAAACCCAGCGTTATTAAATGAAGAAATGGCATAAAAGGCTCCATAATACCATGCCCGTTTCCATCCTAGCTCTGGTGTCCAGTGCAGTGCCAGTGTCAGCATTGCCACCGATTCCAGTACAAACGCAATCAGGAAAATATTCAGCGACAGCTTCACAAGCCCCTGCGTCGATACCGCATTGGTCGCCTGCTGAATGAGCAGACGCTGTTTCAAGCCGATCTGCTTGCCTAGCAGCACGGCAAACAAAATACCAAATGTCATAAAGCCCAAGCCGCCAATCTGGATCAGCACCATAATCACAACCTGTCCAAACAGAGAAAAGGCAGTGCCTGTATCGATCACTGCCAGCCCCGTTACGCAGACCGCCGATGTGGACATGAACAGCGCGTTCAGCCAACCGACAGAGTGCCCATGCGCGCCAGAGATCGGCAGCATCAGCAGCACCGTGCCGATAGCAATCAAAATGGCAAAGCCCATTGGAATGAGCCTTGTCGGATGGACAAAGCTCTGCATTTGCCGGTTCATCCGGCGCACGGCGGCGTTTCTACCAATGCCTAGCATGTTTTACATTTCATCCTCTCAATGAAACGGGCATCCACCTCCGCCCGTTTGCTTCCTTTGATGGTTCGTATTCGTATGATGATCGGCGTCCGAAGTTGTGCGCTCGTACGTCCGCTCTTGATAAAAGAAATTCGGTGTCACCACCCGATTGTTGTACGGGCGATGGAAAATATGCGTTGTCGCCGGAGACATAGGCGGAATAAGCCATGTCCAATTGCCGGTCACTTCGCGTCCTGACGCTTCCTCGCGTTCCTCGAATTTGCGGAACTGTGTAGCAGCGGTATGGTGGTCAACGATGCTGACACCCGCTTTTTTGTAGGAGTATAACACAGCCGCATTCAGCTCGACCAGCGCCCGATCCTGCCATAAGGTAGCCTTGCTAGACGTATCCAGTCCCATGATGCTCGCCATATCCGGCAACAGGTTATATCGATCCTCGTCGGCAAAATTGCGCGCACCAATCTCAGTGCCCATATACCAGCCATTAAACGGCGCAGCGGTATAATGAATCCCACCGATATTCAGCCGCATTTCCGACACAATGGGTACAGCATACCATTTCAAATCCAGCTCTGTAAATGCCGGAAAATCAGCATGCTCCATCTGCACTTCCAGCACATCCTCCGCCGGAATCTCATACAGCTGCGGCTTGCCGCCATGCTCGCTGATCACCAGCGGTAACACGTCAAAATCCGTCCCTTTGCCCTGCCAGCCTAGATGACGGCACAAGTCAGTAAACGACAGCGACGCGGGATCACCGGTTGTACTGCCATCTTGATTGCGGTAGCCTGCATAACGGATCAGCTGATGATTCCAGATGCGCGTCTCCTGCCCGTTCGTATCACGCGGTCGGAAAATGGTGATCGTTGGGCGGATTTTTCCATCATTGGTAGCGTAGCGAATATGCTCTAGCAGCTGCTGAGCGATCTGATCAGTGCCGCGTACATGCCGAGCATCGCGCACGTCGAGATGATCCCAGAACAGTCTGCCGATACAGCGATTGCTGTTGCGCCATGCCATTTTGGCACCGTGCTGTAATTCTTCTATTGTATGAGTATACATGCCAGTTGTCTGTATTTCGGTATGAATCTCCGCCAGTCGTTGCTCCGTTTCGGCTGCGCTTTTGCCCAGCTCCTCATAGCACTGACGAATGAATAATTCTGCTTCTTGCAGCAGCGGGTAGGTCACCGCCATCACATCCACCTCATTTTAGAATGGTTGATCTTCATCTAAGCTAACGCATATATGCAATCTATAGATCACCTGTTATACCGATTGTTGCATGTTGGACAAATCCGCCATAGAAAGGTAATGCACTTTATTATACGCCCGCATAAGTGATCTGACAGTAATATGCGAAATTTGTCACAAAAATAGCATACAAAAAGCCCTCCAAAGCCTACTATCGGCAGTTTGGAGAGCCTTTATAACAGAGATTAGCGTGTATAGGATGAAGCTTTGATGATTTCATTCTTCAAACGAAGAGTTCAGCTGATGCAGTGATCAGGCTTGGATTAGCGACCCAGATAAGCGTTCAGCATCCAAGCAGCTTTTTCCACTTCACCGCGGATACCAGTCAGCAGGTCAGCAGTTGGGTGATCGCTCAGTTCTTCTGCCAGAATAATCGCTTCGCTCATCTCACCGGACAGGGTAGCAAAGTCTTCAACTACCGAGCTAACCATTTGGTTCGCCGATTCGTTGCCGGTTGCTTCTAGCAGGGTGGACAGCTCCAGTTGTTCTTTCATAGTAGCGACAGGACGACCACCGATTGCTAGCAGACGCTCTGCTACATCATCCATGTAACCTGTCACTTGATCGTAAAGCTCTTCGAATTTGGCATGCAGAGTGTAGAAGTTCTCGCCTTTCACGTACCAGTGGAAGTTGTGCAGCTTGGTGTACAGCAGCGACCAGTTCGCGATTTGTACATTCAGTGCATTGTAAAGGGAATCCAGTTGTGTAGTCTCAGATGTATGGGTTTGGTTATTTGTAGTTGTCATAGTCAATTCCTCTTTTCTTTATTTTAAATTTAGACTTATTCTAATTCCTGATTTAATACTAACAGATAGAATGGAATTTGGCTAGTCTTTTTTCAAAATTGTTTAGAGGAGGTTTTGTTGATTTACCTTTCAACCAAATTACATATTTAATTAAAATAAGGCATATCTAATGATTTAGTTATGATTAATGTAGTCTTCATCTTCATCTTCGTCTTCATACTCTTCTTCTTCCTCGTCTTCCTCATCTTCCTCATCTTCCGGCACAATATTTGAGAAACCGCCGCTATCTTTCAACAAATCCATTGCTTCATCATATTCAATATATTCTTCAAAATAAACGGCTATTGCACTCTCACCAGTATTTCTATCAAATACCTCTTCAGTTTGGATTGTATAATGCTCATTATATAATTTGTTTAATCCATTTGATGTTACATAAATAGGTCCATACATTTAAATTCCTTCTCTCTATAAATTTTAATAAGCTATTTGCTACGCTATCTGTTAACAGTTTCCAATCAGGAGTACGCAGACAGCGGCGACAGCCAGACGGTGCCGGTGCCGCGATAGACGTTCACCAGACCTTCGCCGGATGCGGCGGAGCCTAATCTTGTTTTACCGGATTTCTCGACGGTAAATTGCAGCGTGTTCGACCACATCATTGCAAAGTTGCCATCCACCTTTAACTCGTCATTTTCCAACTGTACAACGACCGTTTCCTCTGCCGGAATGGGAGCTTCCAACGCAAGTATTCCTTTACCTTTTGCCGTCATGTTGAACAGACCTTCGCCGCCCAATGCTGCGGAGGAGAAATTGCTGCGTGCAGTCACACCGATTGTGAGTGAGGTGTCGCAGGCGAGGAACAGACCGTCCTCGATTACCACTTCGTCATGATCCACATCGATCAGCCAAATATAATTGTAGGTTGGCTCCAGCAGAATTTTACCCGTACCACGATACTGCGGCTTCACCACGCCCGTACCACTCGCTGCCGATTTGAAAATACCGCTGACCAGACCACCGACGCCTTGGATACCAGTCGTCATTTCCATCCGACCGACCGTGTACTGCATCGCGCCAGCTTTCATCATAATTTCGCTATTGTTCAATTCGATCATCAGCTGCTTACGGCGCATATTGCTTTGCGACATATAATATTGTGCTGTCGCTTCCGCTACGGACGTACAGCTGAGATCCTTTATGTATTCCAGTACGGTAAAGCCGCCCAGTTGCTCCTTGATGATCGTATTGCTGTTATCGGTCAAATTGTTAATAGTAAAAGCCATCGTTAACGCCTCCCTTATAATGGTACAGCATGTATGCCCCTCTATCTTAACCAAAAGCAATCCATTAGGGAAAGCTTGCTTTTCACAGCGTCTAGAATGTTTATCGGGAGCAAGTTAGCAAAAGATAAACAAAAAATAGATTCGACACGTTTCGACTGTTTTTCAACTAAGTCGTCATATCCGTTTCCAATGTAAGCGATTGCTTATAGTGTAAAGTTTACATCGTCTAGTGCTTTCTGTTCAGCCGCTCTCCGCTGGACCCACAGACCCCAGCTGTCAACTGGCACACAGCAAATTGACGAGCATCCCCGTTTTCTCATACTATGATAGAAGCGTGGTTTGCTGCACACAAACCGGCTCCCCGGAATATTGCACAACCAGCCATTGCAACCGGGATACCACCCAATTTGCCGCAAGGCGAATACAATGTTAAAGGAGGTCCATTCGTGGATATTATTTCAGCCATTATTATGGGGATTATTGAGGGGCTTACCGAGTTCCTGCCGGTATCCAGTACAGGGCATATGATCCTGACTGCTTATCTGCTAGGGCTTAACGAAAACTCCGAGCAGGTCAAAACATTTGAAATTGTTGTACAGCTCGGTGCGGTGCTCGCTGTCGTTGTCCTCTACTGGCGCAAGTTTATCGATATTCTGATGACGATTCCCGATGTGTTCCGTGGACGCGTGAAGCAAGGAAACGGCGTTACCGGTCCACGCCGCCTGAATATTTTACATATTGCACTGGCTATGCTGCCGGCTGTGGTAGTCGGGCTATTGCTGCATGATGTGATCAAAAAATATCTGTTCGGTCCACAAACGGTCGTCTACAGTCTCGTGGTCGGCGGTTTGCTGATGATCTATGCCGAGTGGCGCAAAGGGCGCAGCGCGGGCGAGATGACGGTTGACGATATTACGTACAAGCAAGCATTCGGCATCGGTCTGTTCCAATGTCTCGCCCTGTGGCCGGGCTTCTCTCGTTCCGGCTCGACCATCTCCGGTGGTATTCTACTCGGCGTATCACATACAGCTGCGGCAGAGTTTACCTTCCTCGTGTCCGTACCCGTGATGTTCGGCGCAACTGGACTGGATCTGGTGAAAAGCGCGCAATACCTGAGCATGGATGATTTCGGCTTCTTTGCCGCTGGTTTTATCGCTGCCTTTATCGTGGCAATGATTGCGATCAAAACCTTCCTAAGCCTGCTGAAGCGTCTGTCGCTGACGGTATTCGCTGTTTATCGTTTCGTACTGGCTATTGTCTTCTTTATTATCTTGATGGGTTAAGGTTCCCTCGTCGTTAGCGGAATAACAATACCGTCTCGGTGAAAAGTTTCATTGGATTTTGAAACCGAGTGCGGTAAAATACGTATAATGTGACAGATATCATCTGTGTGTCGTGGCATATGCCATAACACGGGACGAAGATATACTGTACAGGACTGCCGGCGGTAGGCTGGCACGGGTTCTCGTAATGATACCTGTGCGGCATACCGCCGGCAGTCATATCCGGGCGGAAAAACCGTTATAACAAATGGGAGATGCACATTGGATCATTTACCTTCACGAAGGCGGCAGATGAGTGCCCTTGTCTTCAGTCTGATCCTGCTTTTGTTCTGCTTGCCTTTTCAGTCGGCGGACGAAACAGATTATGACTTTGCGGTTACCAACGGAATCAATCCGGGCAATATGTCATGGAGCGCACCGCGCCATGCACCGAACAGCAATGACGGCAATGATGTCCCCGATCTAACGGGCGGCATTTCGCTAAGTGTGCTGTTTGCCGGATGGACGTTGCTGCCGATCATTGGCCGCACTCATCTGCTATCCTGCATACCTCTCCTGCTGAAGCGCCTACTGCTGGCGTCGCTCAAGTACCGGTCTAATTATATGGATCAGGCTGTGATGATCGTGTAGCCTGATTGTACGAACATTACGCATCGTATTTGTATATATCCATATAATTGATCGGTGACGATGCCGCTTGCACTGTCATATTGCTGTATACACGGCAATACGACAGTACTCGGCTCGCGCGAAGGGAGAGAATGTTGTTGACTGACAGTGGTATTAATATAGGACTGAATTTTACATTATTTATTATTTTGATCATTATGACCGCCTTTTTTGTGGTGGTAGAATTTGCGATTGTAAAGGTGCGGAGCAGCCGAATTGATCAGCTGATCGCCGAGGGTAACAAAAGTGCCCGCTATGCCAAGCAGGTAATTTCCAATCTGGATGCGTACCTGTCGACGTGTCAGCTGGGGATTACGATTACCGCACTCGGTCTCGGTATGCTGGGTGAACCGACGGTAGAAGCGATTTTGGAGCCTGTATTCCATAGCTTGAGTGTGCCGACCGCGTTGTCGCACATTTTATCGTATGCGATTGCTCTGATTCTGGTTACGTATTTCCACGTCGTGGTTGGTGAATTGACACCGAAGACGATTGCACTACGCAAAGCGGAAATGGTTACGCTGTATACAGCGCGCCCGATTATCTGGTTCAACCGTGCGATGTATCCGTTTATCTGGTTGCTGAACGGTTCTGCCAACCTGCTGCTCAAGGTGATTGGTTTACGTCCTGCGAGCGAATCGGAAGAAGCGCACAGTGAAGAAGAGCTGCATATCATTCTTAACGAAAGTTACGAGAGTGGTAAGATCAATCAGAGCGAATTTGGTTATGTCAGCCGAATCTTTGCTTTTGACGAGATGATCGCTAAGGAACTGATGGTTCCACGTACGGATATGGTTTGTCTGTTCACGGACAAATCGCCGGAAGAGAACCGCACGATTATTCGCCGCGAGCAGTACACGCGTTTCCCAGTTGCCGAGGGCAGCAAGGACAATATCGTGGGTATGGTGAACACGAAGCAATTTTTCCTTGCCGCTGAGGAAAAGCAAGACCTGCATGTCGCTTCCCTGATCCATCCGGTAATGTCTGTATCGGAGACGATTCCGGTTAAGGACCTGCTGAAACGGATGCAGCGTGAAGGCACGCATATCGCCATTCTGGTGGATGAGTACGGCGGAACCTCCGGTCTGATTACGATTGAGGACATTTTGGAAGAGATCGTTGGCGAAATCCGTGACGAATTCGATACGGATGAAGAAGATGAAATCCAGCGCATGGATGAAAACCGCTTGATCGTAGACGGCAAAGTATTTATCAACCGGGTCAATGATATTTTGAATATCGAGCTGGATGATGAAGAGCTGGATACGATTGGCGGCTGGCTGTACAACCAGCGTCCAGATCTGCCGGTTGGTGCGGTGTACGAGTTCGAGAATCTGACCGTTCGCGTCCTGCGCCGCGGTGTACGCCGTTACCGCAAGCTGGAGATTACCCGTCATCTGTCCGATTCGGAATTGGCAGAAAAAGAAGACGAATAAGATGTTGCTTCACGCTGAAGTACGTTTCGTGATGAAGCACGTTTGATGAAATCAAAGCAGCCGTTCATCCTTCTATGGATGAACGGCTGCTTTTTTGAATGATGGAAGAACAGAACTCTGTTCATGCTCTGCCATTGATGTATTTATTTACACACACTTACACACTCACCAGATCACCAACACGCTCCACGATCAGCGGTACAACTTTACCTTCGTTTACATCAATCAATCCGTGATCGGTAATCTTCAACGCTGGGCTAACCGGCAACGAGTGCGTACTAACAGACATAATCGGATTGTAATGCTTGTAGCCAAGCCCTCGCATCGCTGATACTAGCTGCTCCACTTGAACAGCCGTTTCTTCCAGTGGCGCTTCGGTCAGAATACCGCCCACTGGCAGATCCAATGCTGCCTGCACCACGCCCTCTGCCGCAACGCAGAATCCACCCTGCACGCCAATGACATGATTGGCAGCCGCCAGCATATCATCCACCTGATGTCCGACGACAAGCAGATTGTGATTATCATGCGAATACGTGGTTGCAATGGCGCCGCGCTGGATCGTATCTCCGCCGATTAGTCCGTAGGCGCGATTTCCGTTTTTGCCGTACCGCTCAAACGTTGCAATCAATCCGTACCCACTCTCCTGCCAGCACAATCGCTGATTGCGCACCGGAATATCCACCAATCGCTCCTCAGTAAATGTCGAGCCGTCCTTCACCATCATTACACGGCAACGGTACAGTCCATCCTGAATCGGTACATGTACGTCAAAATCCGCTGCTGTCAGCGACTGTAGCTGTACACTGCGATAGAAATGTGCTGGGAACTGCTTATCTTCCACCGTTTGTACATAGCTGTCGCCTTCGCGGTACACGAGCCGCCCCTTTTTGTATACCTCATCAATCGCAAATGTATTCACATCCGACAGCAGAATAAAATCAGCCACTTTGCCCGGCGATACCGTTCCGCGGTCGGTCATCTTCATCCGTCGTGCTGGGGTGTAGGTTGCCGCATAGATCGCATCTTCAGGGCTCATGCCCATATCAATCGCTTTGCGCACAATATGATCCAAATGCCCTTCCCAAGCGAGTCGGTCGGTCATCACATCATCGGTAACAAAGCAAAAATGCTCGGAAACCTCATGACGGATCACATAATCCATCACTTCGCGCGTCATTGATTTCTCCTGCAATTCGATAAACATACCAGCCGCAATACGCGCCGTCATGCCTTCCATACTCTGGTGTGTATGATCCGAATCGACACCTGCCAACATAATGCGATGCAGATCTAGATCGAGTAGCTTCGGCGTATGCCCTTCAATAACCAGCTGTGGATAGTTGGCTTTGACATGACGTAAAATATGATTTGTTTTGCAGTCTGGATCACGGATCACATCGACATAGTTCATAATCTCGCCCAGACAGGCGATATTGCCCGATGTCATCAACTCGTCAATATCCGCAATTTCAATAGAGCCACCAGTCGTTTCCAGCGGTGTCGCCGGGACTGAGCTTGGAATACCGTAGAACATATCGCAGACGGTATTCTGACTAGCCGCCATCATTTCCTGCACACCCTTGATGCCGAATACGTTCGCCATTTCATGCGGTTCCGGCACAATCGTCGTCACTCCGCGGCGGATAATCCCATGGGAAAAGGTCGCCGGTGTCACCATCGAACTCTCAATATGCAGATGAATATCGATCAGGCCGGGGATCAGGTGTCGTCCCTGTCCCTGCACCGTGATCGCAGCGGAAAAGCGATCCGAATCGCCATCGCCAATATAAGCGAATTGACCATTCTTGACCGCAACCATACCGTGGCGAAATTGCTTGTAATAGCTATTGAACACCTGCACATCCTTGATCAGCAGATCCACTTCGTATCGGCTCATAGATTCACCATCACGATCTTGTCTGCCGGAAAATGAACCCCAACCTGCATCCCCGGTGCCAGCGGCGCATCCATCTCCTGATTCACAGTGAACATACCGAGCGGTGTCTCCACCTCGTACTGGTAGCTGCGCCCCAGATAGGTACTGACTTTGATTACACCCGGTAGCGTATTATTCGTTGCTGTCAGCGATGCCTGTTCTGCTGTAGTCAGTTGCAGATCGTCAGGACGAATCGCACCTTTGTACTGATCTGCTGTCGATTGTCCGGGCTGTAGGGTAGCGGCAAAGCCATATTCGCCCGCTGTCCACTCCAATCCTTGTAAACCCTGACGTGTACCGCTGAATACGAGAAAATTATTAAACCCGATAAACCGAGCCACGTATTCCGTTTTCGGATACTGGTAAATGTCCGACGGAGCGCCTAGCTGCTCAATCCGACCTGCATTCATAATTGCTACACTGTCGGAAATGGAGAAGCATTCTTCCTGATCATGTGATACGTACACCGCGGTCATGCCCAGCTCCTGCTGCAAGCGGCGAATCTCCACCCGCATCGTGACACGCAGATTCGCATCCAGATTGCTAAGCGGCTCGTCGAACAGCAGCAGATCCGGCTCAATTACCAACGCCCGCGCAATCGCTACCCGTTGACGTTGCCCACCAGACAGCTCCTGTGGAAACCGTTTCTCAAATCCGTTCAGATTGACGATTTCCAGCATGCGTAGCGCTTTGGCTTTCACGTCTGCTTCCTTCAGCTTGCGCAGTCGCAGACCAAAGGCAACGTTATCGTACACCGACAGATGTGGGAACAGCGCATAGTTTTGAAAAACAAAGCCAAAATTCCGTTTACTCACCGGCAACCTAGTATAATCGCGTCCGTTGAACAAAAACTTGCCATCCTTCGCTTCCAGAAATCCAGCGATGAGACGCAGGGTTGTCGTTTTGCCGCAGCCGCTCGGACCGAGCAGGGACAGCAGCTTGCCCTCTGCCAGTTCCAGATCAAAATGTTCAAGGATCAGGTGGTTGTCATACGCCACCGATACCTGTTCCAAGCTGAGTAATGCCATAGCCGTATGCCTCCATTCGATGTAATCCGGCAGCGTTGCAAGCCGGTTTGCTTCTATATCTTCATATCGTTCCCAACCGATACGTCAGCGTTTGGTAAAGTAGGACAGCCCGCCCATCAGTCGTTCAATTCCGAACATGAGCAGTACAGTCAGCAGCATCAATACAACCGAGATGGCTGCAATCGTCGGGTCAAAGTAATTTTGTACATAGGTCAGCATCTGGATCGGCAATGTACTGATTCCCGGACCTGTCATAAAGACCGAAATGTCCACATTGTTGAACGATTCCAAGAAAGCGATCAAGACCGCCGCCATAATGCCGGAGCGAATATTCGGCAGTACCACCTTGAAAAAGGTTTCGATCCGACCTGCGCCGAGGCTGATCGCCGCCTCTTCAATGGCAAAGTCAAAGCTCGACAGACTGGAACCGACCACCCGAATAATAAACGGCATCATGATGACCGTATGCCCGACTAGCAGACCGGTATAAATCGGCAGATGATACATCACCAGCACATATTTGAGCATGGTAAAGCCAAGCACGATACCGGGAATCAGCACTGGCGAGAGGAAGATCGCATTCAGTAGATCGCGTCCCTTGAACCGATAGCGGCTGAGTGCATATGCCGCTGGAATACCAAGCACGAGTGCCAGCAGATTGCCGAGCAGCGAGATAATGATCGAGGTGACGAATGTTTTTGGGAACATGCTGACGTGCCAGATATTTTGATACCATTTCAGCGAGAAGCCGTCTGGCGGAAACTTGAGTACCGTACCCGGACCAAATGAGGTTACCGAGATAATAACGAGCGGTCCTAGCAGAAACACAAACACAAGCGTGCTGAAAATCGCCAGTCCGTAATGTCGTTCTTTCATACTAGGCTCACCCCTTCGGATTCAATTTCACGGCTGCCTTGTTCATCAGGGCAACAATGATCAGTGTAATAACAATCATGATAGTAGCGATGACGGACGCCAGATACCAGTCGTTTAAGGTCATCGCATTTTGATACAGAAAGGTCGAAATGACCCGCTCCTTGCCGCCGAGCAGCGCAGGCGTTGTATACGCAGTCAGACTGCCGACGAATACAAGCACACTGCCGATGATCAGCCCCGGAATGGTGAGCGGGAACAGAATTTTGCGCAATGCGGTCAAGCGGGATGCACCCAAGCTTTCCGCGGCGCGGATCAGTTCATAGTCAACATTCTCCATCACACCGACTAGCGTGATGATGATGAGCGGCAGGAACAGATGTACCATACCGATAATCATCGCTGACGGCGTGTACAGAATCTCTAGTGGCTTATCGACGATACCGATGCCGGTCAGAAACTGGTTCACCAGTCCGTTACGACCGAGTATGATCATCCAGCTGAACGAGCGCACAACCGGGCTGGTCAGCAATGGGAAAATCGACAGTGCCAGCAAAATTGCCTTCGGACGTTTGCCCAGCCGGGATATGTAAAAGGCGACTGGATAGCCAAGCACGATGCAGATTAACGTGGTAAGCAGGCTGACTTTGAGTGTGGTCAGCAGAATTTTGTTGAAGTACGCGTCTTTGAAAAAATGCAGATAGCCGTCCAGCGTCGGTCTGCCTTCCTGTACAAAGGTGGACCCGATCGTCAGAATGATCGGCACCAGCATGAAGACGGTCAAGAATAGCAGACCGGGCAGGAGCAGCCAGTAGATGTGCCTTGATTTGGTCATGGGCGCTCCTTGAGTTTTAATTTAGTTGGTGGTTGGTGGGATTGCAGGGCGTCCGCTGCGGGAAGGGATAGGGGAACGTCCTCCGGTGGAACGCGGGAATCTACGAATGGTTTATGAAAACTGTAGATTCCCGCGTTCCAAGGTCGTCCTTATCCCCTATTCCCTTCCCTCCGCTCTGTGCTGAATCCCACTTTGGGTGGTGGGGCAAGGTAGAGATTAAAATCACTGCGCTTTGGGTCTTACAGTTTGATTTGTTAGTTGTGTCTAGATACTACAACCTGCTTAGAGCGCTTAGGAAGTAGTGGAAGAATTCGATATGGTCTACGGTTAGGGCGACTTGAATGTTGGGTTGTTTGCCCAAGCGGTTTTGGAAATCGCAGACGGTTTGACCGTCGCAGAGGTCGCTATTGGTTTCGACGTCGACGTGGTAGGCGGTTGTGCCTAGCAGGTCGGGTTTTAGGGCGGCGGCTACGGCTAGTGGGTCGTGCATGGCGCAGGCTTGTACGCCGTTGCGTTGTTCGTAGCGCTGCATATAGTCGGATGTGCTTTGGCGGACGTAGGCAGCGATATCCGGTTTGGCGGTGCGTGCGAGAGCAGCCAGATGGTTGCGGTCGAGCAGTACACGCCGAGTGACGTCGAGCGGAACAAGTACAATATTCTGGAATCCGGCGGCGAAAACTTGTTTGGCGGCTTCGGGATCGACGTAGATGTTGTATTCGGCAGTTGGTGTGATGTTGCCGTATTCGTTGACTGCGCCGCCCATGATGACCACCTCGCGCACATATTGTGGCAGGTCGGGCTGACACAGCAGAGCGCGTGCTAAGTTGGTCAGCGGTGCGGTCATGATCAGAGTGATTTCGCCGGGATGTTTCATCACCTGCTCAATAATAAACTCATGCGCAGGCTGTGCCTCGGTTCCTCGCTGCACATCCATGTCTCGCAGTGCGCCGCCGATTCCATCATTGCCATGCACGGCATGTTCAAATGTTGGCTTGCGCACCAGCGGTGCGTTGGCACCGCGATAGATGGGAATCTCGTTATGCTGGATCAGCTGCGTGATTTTCAACGTATTGTTCGTTGCCTGTTCCAGTGAGACATTGCCATTCACAGTCGTAATGCCGAGGATGTCGCAGTCGCCACTACCGACGGCAAGCATGATACCAAGTGCGTCGTCAATTCCAGTATCCACATCCATGATGACGGTACGTTTGCTGCTTTGCGTATTCATGGGTTGCAGGTTCATCCTTTCCATAGTAGGATCAGCGCGATCTATCAGCCGCCGATTTCACGGTTCCAACGGTCGGTCCATGTTGGCATATTGTCGTTGACGAATTTCATATCGAGCTTGCGTAGGCTTTCGATCACGTCAGCACCATATGTCAGTCCCTGTGCTTCCTCGTCGGTCAGTACCACTTGCGTATTGACTGGGGAATCGACCTTTGCTTTGGCGGAGGCTTCCTGTACATCCTTGCCCAGCTGCCAGTCGATGAATTCTTCTGCCAGTTCTTTGTTGGCACTGCCTTTGACGATGTTCACGGTGTTGATGACTGCATACCCGCCATCTTCTGGTGAGACGAATTTGGCGTTTGGTACGGCTGCTTGAATATCTTTAAAGTACATTTCCATAATCGGTCCACCAGCGATCTCGCCTTGACCGATCATATTCACGTATTCGGAGGTCTGACTGTAGTATTTGACTACACTGTCATTCAGCTTGGTCAGTTGGGTAAATGCAGCGTCCTCGTTAAATTGCTTGTCGCCTGCAGTACGGGAAGCGGCATCCACCATCATCGGACCAGCAGTGGCGGTAATAGCTGGCATGGTCAGATTGCCTTTGAATTCCGGTTTCCACAGATCGGACCATGATTTCACTTCGCCGCTGACCATATCTGGGTTATAAGCGATCCCGAGTTGCGCGACGGTATAGGCAGGACCGTACTGGTCACCATTTGGCGCTTTGGCAATGTCATAAATGTTGTTGATGTTCGGAATTTTGCTGCGATCGATGGTGTCAAACAGACCTTCGTCGATGCCCTGCTGTGCGTAATAATCAGACAGGTAGATCAGATCGACGTTGGAGCTGCCTTGACGAATCTTGTTCAGACGCTCGGCGTTATTGCCTGTCTCCAGCACAATGTCGACGTTATGCTCCTTTTCAAACGGTTCAAATACCGATTGTTGCAGAAAATCCTCGGAGAAGCCCCATGTCGAGATCACCAGCTTCGGCTTGCCGTCACTGCTGCCAGAGCTGCTGCTTGTGCTGCCTCCGGGTCCGTCAATCGTCGTGCCGCAACCAGCCAATCCTACTCCAGCCAGCGACAGCGCTAGTATTCCACTCATCCACGTCTTTTTGAACATTGTCAAATCCCCCTTTAAAATGATCAATCGGCTTGCCTGTAAAAAACAAAAAAGAAAAGTATTCTTGTCAGAGAACAAGAACACTTTTCTTCGATAAACAAAGGAAAAGCGGTACCCGTTGCAGCCTGTGCCATGCGGTCAACCTTTAAGATAGATCAAAAAGGGAAATCCGCCAGCCAGATCAACATAGCGCAAAGCGTTCTTACGCCTGAGGCTGCTTCACCAGAATCACATTCGTAAATGCCCACTGGGTCGGCGCGTCATAGTCACGCAAAATCGCTTCAATATTCAATTGCATGTCCTGCTCTAGCTTTTCGCGGAATTTGCGCTTGTATACCATTGATAAGCGAAAATCCACTTCCTGCTTGAGCGCAAGGTCTTCCCCTTCCAGCGCTGCCGAGCGCGGTGAGCGTCGGTGTCGTGCTTGAAAGGTAATCAGTCCATCCTCCACGGTCACACGCAGCAGCGTCGTTCCGTAACCGAATAGCTCCTTGGATACTTCGTTATACAGCTGTGCCATCCGTTTCTTGGACTCATTATGGTCCAGAGGGAGAGGATTCATGTTATCACCTTCGCCGGAAAATGTCGTACATTGTCGTGTACTGACCCTGTTATTATACATAAATGAATCGGTACAAGCAAGACAATATCATTTTAAAATTCAGATTATGCTCCAAAAGCGAACATTACATGTAAACATGCAAACCAATGATCACGTAGGACGATCAGCGGGCTACGGAGAAAGACGAGACGCAATGGACACGCGCCTGCGGCATCTTCAACCGCACACCCGCTTCTGGATCAGTAACGCGCTGGTGCAGATTTTTTTGCCAATTCGATCATATAGTCGGCAAATGCTTCTGGATCAGTATCGTATACCAGATTGACTGGACGACCATCTGCCTGCTCCACCGTTCTGCCTTGTGATGGACCATCAGGGATAACGACGCAGTCGATCGTTTTTTTGCTAACCAGCTCTGGCTTGCCAATCGATAGCGTCGTCAGCACATCCCAGAAATAATATGTGGAGTTGTTCTCCATATGCACAAGCGGCGGACAACAAGCGTAACAGTTACCGAGGAAATCTACACCCTCGTACCGACGCTCCGACGACCAGCGTTTGCGGATCTTCAGATCCAGTGGAACTTTGATTGTGCTTTCCAGTGCAACCAGATCAATCTCGATGCCGCTTTGCCATACGCGATGCGCAGCTTCTGGGTCCCAGAATACATTCCATTCAGCAGTACCGTCATGCTCTGGCTCATCGACATTCCCACGTTCAAAGCCGCCGCCCATCCAAACCAGCTTCTCGATCTTCTCCTCGATCTCTGGTGCTTCGTCTAGCGCGCGCGCTAGATCCGTCAGCGGACCAGTGAACAGCAGCGTCGTTTTGCCTTCGGTTTGCAGCAGTTGTTGGATCATATGACGATGTGCTGGAAGTTCCGACAATGGCGCTTCCATTTTGCCGGATTCATTCAGGATCGGCAGCGCATCCACGTAAAAGGTGTGCATACGCCATGCCGGTGGAAATGGGTTTTTACCGCGCGAATTGGATTTGGCAGTTTCAGGCGCATACGTACCGAAACGGTCAATGATTTTGCGGCTGGCATCGGCGCCCGGCTCTAAGTAACCGTCGGCTGGAATAACCGATACACCGGTCAATTGCACATTGTCCATTTGCAGCAGCATAAACAGGGATACCAGGTCATCGACACCGGCATCATGGTTAAAATATACGGATTTGGTCTGTGACATTGCGTTTGATTCCCCCAGTTTGTTTGCTCAATCAGTCCGCAGCTGTGCCTGTCGCAATCGGTTGCTATAAAGCAAGCAATGGCGACGAATGGCGATCCAGAAGGCATGTGATTCCGGCAATGGCTTCATACGGAGAAGCGTACTGTCGGCATACCATACGGCTTGTTTCTATTATGAGGGAAGCGCGCGGGATGTTCCACAGTCATTTACTGGAAGCTCAATACGTGCACATCATGCCACCATTATGCACCGACATCTCCCGGTTCACCGACGAGAAAAGTTAGCTTGCCCGGCAACACACCCAGCTTGCCCGGTGTTTCCAAATAAATCTCTCCATCCGTGTCCGCTGCCATCGGCTTGTCGGTGATCAGATGCAGGCGCGAAGTGCGGATATATTGAATATTGTCATTTTGCGGTGTCCATTCTCCCGGTACCTTGCGGCTAAGCAGCTCGCGCAGCAGCGGCAATCCTGCTTCGCGGATCACGAGCACATCAAGCAGCCCATCCTGTAACGACTCATCATGAAATGGCAATGGATTGGTACCGAGATAACGTCCATTTGCCGCATAGATCATCACCGCTTCGCCGGACAGTTCTCCTTCGTCATACTCCAGCTGGAAATGAAATTGCTGCGCGGTCCGCACCGTTTGCAGCGTACTCAGAAAATAACTCAGCTTGCCAAATGCACCCTTCATATCGGTATTGATATTTTGCGACGTTTCCGAGATCAGCCCGACCCCATAGAAATTCGTAAAATAATGACCGTTCGCCGTACCAATATCCAGTGTTCGTGTATGGCGCAGGATCAACGCCTCCGCCGCGCGCTGCAACTGCTGCGGCATCAGCAGCGCGCGAGAAAAGTCGTTGCATGTACCACCCGGCAGTACGCCGATCACCGGTGGATGCTCCAAATCGGCTAGACCGTTAATGCACTCATGCACTGTACCGTCACCGCCAAAAATATACACTACATCATATTGCTCACCCAAATCGCGACAGATCTGCTTCGCTTCACCCGGCTTAGAGGTACGCCGTACATTCAGCTCTGGCAGCTCAGGCGATAGAATACCAAGCACCATACCCAGCTGTCCCTCATCAACCGAACCAGCATTGCCGTTATAAATAAAAAGCCCTTTCTCGTACATCGTATAACCCCCCTTTTGACTCATTGGTACATGACAACGTACCGACGATATGATTTTTTTATATGATTTTGCGACATTGGCGTATATTTTGCGTGCCTTGTTGCGATATAATGTAAATTGTTCGTTAAATCTGGCTTTTTTGCAAAAAATCGATTAAATTTTGCGTTTTATTGGGTTTGCACGATTTTTTATGCTATAATTTATATAGGTAGATTATCATTACAATTTAAAGATAAAATGTTTGTTGAGTAGTTCGATAAAGCCGCTTCCGGTTACAGATTGGAGCCCTACAGAGACAGATATTGCGGTAATCCGGCGGTCGGTCACTTGTTCGCTGATGTAACTTTCGTAATCCGGAACTCCACGCAGCGCTATGGAATTAATCAACAATCCTGCCAAACTATTCTGGAAATGAGGATTGTGTATGCCAAGAAAACACCGTAAAATGTCGTTGACCCAATTGCTAGCCAAGTTTATCTTTATCACGACCGGCGCCGTTCTGATGGCGGTAGCACTCGAAATTTTCCTGATCCCTAACAGCGTGATCGATGGCGGTATTACCGGTATCTCGATTATCCTGTCCGAGCTTAGTACAGTCCAGCTCGGTATCTTCATCTTCATTATCAACGTGCCGTTTCTGATTATCGGGTATAAACAGATCGGTAAAACGTTCGCTGTATCTACCCTATACGGTATCGCCGTCATGTCGTCGATGACCGCTTATCTGCACCATGTACCGGCACTCACCGATGACAAAATGCTCGCCAGTATGTTTGGCGGCGTCATTCTCGGCTTCGGGATTGGTCTTGTTATTCGCTTCGGCGGTTCCTTGGATGGAACCGAGATTGTAGCGATTCTGCTCTCCAAAAAGTTCCACATGCCGGTCGGTCAGATCGTCATGATTATCAATATCTTCATCTTTACCGCGGCAGGCTTTGTATTCGGCTGGGATTCCGCAATGTTCTCCATCTTCACCTACTATATCGCGGCAAAAGTCATGGATATTGTGGTAGAGGGTCTGGAAGAATCCAAATCGGTTACGATCATCTCGCAGGAATACAATGAGATTTCGCAGGCGATCATGGACCGTCTCGGTCGCAGCACCACATTCATGTATGCTAGAGGCGGATATTCCGGCGAAGATACGCAAATGATCTACTGCGTGGTCAGCCGTTTGGAGCTTGCCAAACTGCGCAATATTGTGCACGATGTCGATCCTACTGCCTTCCTTGCTGTTGAGCATGTGAGCGAGGTTATCGGCGGCAATTTCGAGAAGAAAAGCATTCACTGATTCCGCGTCAGACGCTGTATATTTGGATGTTAGGTCAAATGCTTCTAGTAACCATAACCCAATCCATATAGCATCTGATTCAATAAAAGAAGCTTTTTCTCCATACAGAGAAAAAGCTTCTTTTTTCATACTTTTCAGTGGAACGAAAAACCTGATTCTACCAGACAGTACAAATGCCTAACGAACGGCGATGTCGATGGAAATCGCCTTTGACGTACCAGACGCGGCGATTCAGACAATAATGGCAGACCTCGCAAATGTTTAGGCTGGAGGTCAACACACGAATCGTTCCAAAATGAACGGTTGCCTTTGGATTGACAATCCGTCCCATACATCCCCTCCCTTTCTATATAAAAACTAAAAACGTATACCTAATATCTTATAAAGAAAGATAAGGACGGCTTTGCTCGATATTCTCTTTGGCAAAACGAATGTAATCTTTTGTCCAATCGTCCATCAAATCTGGATGCAAACTACGATAGATAGCAGAGAATAGCACCATCTCGCGTAATTTGAGTAATACCGGTAGATATTTCAATTGATATGCTTCTAAATGATTCTCCCTGCTATAGCCCTCCATGAAATGTTCGTAGAAATGACGCGCTACTTCTAAACGCTTTGTTTCTCCTCTCCAACTAGGTAATGGAGTCGCATAAAAAAGTGCAATCGCTATGTCACTCATATACCAACCGTATTCGCACTCATCAAAGTCGATTATGGATACACTTCCTTGCTTCACAAGAAAATTCCCAAGACTTATATCACCATGGATCAGTCCATATGTATTTTTATTTTTGGGTAAAGACTGTAGATCTTGTAAAAGCTGTTCAAATCTTTTGTGAACGATTTCCAATTCGATAGGAACATAGTTTTTCACTCTACGAAGATAATGATTATCATGCCACTCATACCGTCTATGTGTTGGTGATGAAGGTCGATAGCTTTTCGATAACGCATGAATTTTACCAGTTATTTCCCCTAATTCTTGGTATAGAACAGGATTGTTTTCGTATGAAGGAGGAATATGCCCCTCTAGCTTTTCAAAAGCACATGCAACAAAATAAGAATCACTCATTTCAATACATTCTACAAATCTACCAGCTAATGAAGCTACTGGTTTCGCACAAGGTACTCCATGTTCATAAAGATAGTTCACCCACTCTAATTCTCCTTCCACCATCTCAGCAGAGCGATGAGATTGATGCGCGATGCGCAAAATAAGTGGTTTGTTCTGTCCAAACGATTCAAACACAAAGTTTTGAAAACCGTGAAGATTGTGTAGTTTCTCTATATTCATTCCGAAGCGTTTTGCTGCTTCGTGTAAGATTGCTGGCTGAAACAATGGGATAATAGCTCTTTCCATTTCATAACCTCCTTGGTATTATCCTTAGTTTTTCACAATTTCTTCTGACTCTCATTGATATATAGGAACTGTATTTGTTGGGATGCAGTCAACCGCGCTACGGCGACATAGAGTGTAATGCCTAATTTCTGTAGGTATTATGCAGATTAGGAGTCTTTCGATGTATGATCGTGTTCTGTATGCCGTTCCTTTTTACGATACAATATAAAAGTACAACGTTCGTGCCGAGCACCTCTATGGATGCTGATTGGTATGATCAACGTATTAACCAGCAAGAAGCCCTCTCGTCAGAAGTACGCCAAAAGAACATGCTCATTCTTCAACCAAACTCTATATAGGAGGCATCAACATGTCTGAACATCATACACATACTAATCGCAAGCCAGCTACATTACAGCTCTCTCTCGATCATGAGCAGATGCGCCAACTGATGCAAGCCGATCCTGTGCTAGGGCGATTGATCCAATTGATCGGACCGCTGGATATTCCGCTGCGCGCCGATCCATTTATGTCACTCGTCTCGTCTATTATTTCACAGCAATTGTCTGTCAAAGCTGCCGCCACCATCTGGGGACGTGTCGTGGAGCTATGCGGCGATCCTATGAATGCCGATACAATCAGCCAATTGAGCGACGAGCAGCTACGCGAAGTTGGCGTATCTATGTTCAAAATCCGCTATATCCGCGATCTGTGCCATCATGTACAGGAGGGGATGCTACCGCTAGAACGGTTGGATGAGCTATCTGATCAGGAAGTGATGAAGGCGCTGATTGCGGTTAAAGGTATTGGACGCTGGACAGCAGAAATGTTTCTGATTTTCAGCCTCGGTCGTACGGGGATTCTCTCGCACGGCGATGCCGGATTGCAGCGCGCCGCCCGTTGGCTGCATGGCATGGAAGAACGCCAAGATGGTAGCTACACCCAGCAGCATGAGATCAACTGGACAGCATATCCAACCGCCGCGTCCATTTACCTGTGGGAAGCGATCAATATCGGCTGGGTCGATTCGGGCAAGCGTTTTGCCGATTATGATGTGCCAAATGACTCTACATCCTAACTCAGCGGGCTAAATAATCCAGTGGAAGCGGAGAATATACCAGCGTCTCTCCATCCGCTTCCAGCTTCAATATAATGACAAAATCAGCACGCCCACTGGCATCTCCGCGTGGCAAAGCCATCATTAGCGGCGGACAGCGCAATGCAGTCGGTGTCGTCGCTTGCGCATCTTCAAGCGCCAATCGCAGCAAACCGTCGATCTCCGTATAGATACGATCCAGACCGCCAGTGACGTGTTCATACCTTTGCTCAGACAGCGCATATTTGCGCGCTAACATATCCTTGTACTCCGTAATATCGTAAAAGCACAATTCCCAATCCAGCGGAAACAAGGAATGCCCCAGCGAATATACATAGATATTCCGCTGCTCATAGGTAAGGATATCGTCTCGTTGATCATGTTGATCCATATTCTCTACTCCCTTTCCATCCTATCTATCACTTACATCACTTACATCACTTACATCAGCTACATCCTAACTCAGCGAGCTAAATAATCCAGCGGAAGCGGAGAATATGCCAGCGTCTCCCATCCTTATTGTACGACTTCCTTCACAAAAAATCCCGCCGACCAATCAGCAGATAAGCTGTCAGTCAGCGGGACAAGTCTAGCCTTTTTCCAAGTACTGTATTACCTATTCTTCATCCTGTTCACTATACCTCACCATGCTCCATCATCCTTCTCAATGAAGCATTCCCACGTCAACCAACCGCCTGATCGGAAAACTGACTGTTATACAGATCCGCATAAAAGCCGTTTTGCTCTAGCAGCTGGTCATGCGTACCTTGCTCGATCACTTCGCCATGATTCATCACCAGAATCAGATCGGCACCGCGAATCGTGGACAAGCGGTGGGCAATTACGAAGCTGGTGCGATCCCGCATCAGCTCGTTCATCGCTTGCTGGATCAGCACTTCGGTTCTCGTATCGACACTGCTGGTCGCTTCATCCAAAATCAGAATCGACGGATCAGCCAGAATGGCGCGCGCGATGGTCAGCAATTGCTTTTGTCCTTGTGAAATATTCGACGCTTCCTCATTCAGCACCGTATCGTATCCATCCGGCAGCGTACGGATAAAATGATCCGCCCGTGCCGCTTCGGCTGCCTGTACAACCTGCTCCATACTCGCGCCTTCTCGCCCATAAGCGATATTGTCGCGAATCGTACCACTGAACAACCATGTGTCTTGTAGCACCATACCGAACAGACTGCGCAGTTCTCCGCGCGGCATATCCGTAATGTCACGCTCGTCAATCATAATGCGACCGCCGTTCAGCTCATAGAACCGCATCAGCAGATTGATCAGCGTCGTCTTGCCCGCACCAGTCGGTCCTACAATCGCTACCGTCTGCCCTGCCTGCACGCTGATACTCATATCACCGATCAGCAGTTGCTCCGGCTTGTAGCCGAACTGCACATGCTCGAAGGTCACATCTCCACGGACTGCACGCTGACTACCAACCGTCGTAGCCGACGTTTTCCCTATAGAATCAGAATCGACTTCCGCAGCAGCTGGTGCAGGCTGTACCTCCTCCTGCTCATCCAGCACTTCAAATACGCGTTCTGCCGACGCAATCACCGATTGAATAATATTCGTGATATTCGCCAGTTGCGTAATCGGCTGCGAGAATTGGCGTGCATATTGGATAAACGCCTGAATGCCGCCGATGCCAATCGCACCGCGTGTTACCATAATACCGCCGACTACACAGATCAGCACATAGCCGATATTGCTTACAAAGTTCATCAGCGGCATGATAATACCGGAGATAAACTGAGCGCGCCAGCCGGATTGATACAGTCGGTCATTTAACGTATCAAACTGCGTCAGTGACTGCTGCTCCTGACCGAATGCTTTGACGATAGGATGACCTGTATACATTTCTTCCACATGTCCATTCAGTTCACCCAGCGCCGCCTGCTGCCCGGCAAAATGCTTTTGCGAACGTTTGGCAACGAAGATAGTCGCGATCAGACTAAGCGGGATCGTCAGCACAGTGATCAGCGTAATCAGCGGACTAAGCGACAGCATCATAATGATGACACCGACCAGCGTTACCGCTGATGTGATCGTTTGGGTCAAGCTTTGCTGAAGCGTAGTATTAATGTTTTCCACATCATTCGTTACACGGCTCAGCACCTCGCCATGACTGTGCCGATCATAATAACTTAGCGGCAAACGAGTTAGCTTTCGCTTAATCTCGCGGCGCATCTCATACACGGTATTCTGCGCAATGCCTGCCATCCAGAATTGCTGAATATACGAAAAGAGGGCGCTACATATATACAATCCAGCGAGCATCAATAGCAAACGCGAGATCCATCCAAAGTTGATCTCTCGCCCACTGCTCACACTGTTAAACAATTCATCCGTCGCCATCCCTAGAATACGCGGCGAGATAATACTAAACAATGTACTCAAAATTGCCGCCACCAGCACACCCGTCAATTGCAAACGGTGTGGCTTCAAGTAACGTAGCAATCGGCGGAGCGTACGACCGAAGTTTTTCGGTTTATCGCCCGGCATCATCATGCCTGGATGACCGCCAGGAGGTCCTCCCATCGGTCCGCCCGATGGTCTGCGGGAAGGTGGTCGTTTGGGTTGCTGTTGATTCATGCGCTCTCCTCCTCCGACAACTGCGACGATACAATTTCACGATAGACCTCACTATGCTCCATCAATTCGTGATGATTGCCCATGCCAACAATAGCGCCATTATCCAAGACGATGATGCGATCGGCATCGCGAACCGTACTCACTCGCTGCGCGACCATCAGCACTGTAGAATCAGTCGTTTCCGTCTTCAACGCCGCGCGCAAACGTGCATCCGTTTTGAAATCCAGTGCTGAGAAGCTATCATCGAAAATATACAGCTCTGGGCGACGCACCAGTGCACGCGCAATGGACAGCCGCTGCTTTTGCCCGCCAGAGACGTTTGTGCCGCCCTGTGCGATCATCGATTCATATCCATCCGGCATAGCAGAGATAAACTCATCTGCCTGTGCAATGACAGCCGCATGGCGGATCTCGTCCGCTGTCGCTTCACTCGCACCGTAACGAATATTATCCGTAATCGTGCCTGTGAACAGCAGCGCCTTTTGCGGTACATAACCAATATGTTGGCGCAGCTCTGCTTGTTTCATCTCGCGAATATCCACCCCATTGATCAGAATGGAACCATCGCTCACATCGTAAAAGCGCGGAATCAGATTCACCAGCGTTGATTTGCCTGAGCCAGTACCGCCGATAATCGCGATCACCTCACCGCGTTTTGCCGTAAACGAAATCTGACGCAATGCTGGCTGTTCTGCACCCGGATAATAAAATTCCACATTACGAAATTCTAGCACTGCCGCAGTTGTACTTTGTCCAGCCGTAGTCGGTTGCGTAGGGTCAACGATGTCTGGCTGCATATCCAATACTTCATTAATACGCGAGATCGAAGCCATCGCCCGTGGCACCATAATGAAGATCGCTGACAGCATCAGAAAGGAAAACAGAATCTGGGTCGCATACTGAACAAATGCCATCAGATCACCAACCTGCATCTGTCCATGATCAATCTCAATACTGCCAAACCAGACAATCGCGATAATTACTAGGTCAAGAATCAGCATCATCATTGGCATCATCAATGCCATAAGCTTGTTCACGCGAATGGCGGTATCCGCCAGATCACGACTCGCACCGTCAAAGCGTGTATTTTCATACCGATCTCGGTTAAAGGCACGGATGACACGAATACCAGTCAGATTCTCGCGAATAACCATATTCAGTCGATCTAGCTTTTGCTGGATCACCTTGAATAATGGAAAGCCCTGCCGTCCGATCAGCCAAATAGTCAGTCCCAGTATCGGAATCGCTACGATAAAGATCAACGACAGCTGTCCCTGCTTGGAGACAGCCATAATAATGCCGCCCAGCATCATGAGCGGCGCCATGAGCATCATACGCAGCATCATGGTCAGAACCTGCTGCAATTGCGTAATATCGTTCGTCGTGCGCGTAATTAAGGAAGCGGTACCAATTGTATCGAATTCCTGTAACGAAAAATGCTCTACATGCGCAAAAATACGGCTACGCAGATCACGTCCGAAGCCGAGCGATACGCGCGCTGAAAAAAAACTTGCCGAAATGGAACAAATCATTCCAATTGCTGCAACAATTAGCATGTAAATGCCGATATTCCATATATACGGAATATTCCCGCTCATAATACCCGTATCCACAATGTCCGCCATCAAGGTCGGCAAATACAGTTCAGACATTGTTTGAACAAATGTTAATAAGAGAATAAAAATTGCGGCCCCATAATAAGGCCGCAATAGACGAAGCATTCTGGTCATCCTCGACCATCCCCTTTTTGGGTAGGCTCCAGCGGTTCAAATACTCGTTCTTCAAAATATTGATAAGCACGTCCAAGCAGTTGTGCCAGCTTGCGACTATCTTCCTCGCCTAGATATTCAACCAATCCCTCAAATGAACGTTTAAACCCAGACAGCGATTGTTCCATGATGGTTTCGCCTCGGTCGGTCAATGTCACACGAACCGCACGACGGTCACTTGGGTCCATATTGCGTTCCACCAGCCCGTCATTTTCCATCCCCTTGATCAATTGGGTGACGGTCGGTGAGGTTACTCGCAGCATGCGACTCAATTCGGATACTTGAATCCCACAGCTTTTGCAATCCTCTTGGTTCCCAATACAAATCAGCGCCATAATCTCACTCGGTTTATAACCATCCACGCCTTTTTGCTTCCAATCTGCCTTTCGGAACATCCGAAACGCGCGCAGCAGTTCTTCGCCCACCGGCGAGATTCCTTCAAATTTTATATCTTCCATATTATTCACCCCGAAATTTCATCACGTATTTTGTAGTTAACGGCAATTATTTAGCATTACTATTTATTAGGTTATCTAATTTTAGAACTTTCAGTAAATCCTTGTCAATCATTATCTCTATTATAATACCATTACTTGCGTACTTTTTAAGCTTATTCTTGCAAAATAACGTATATTCGCACCAATATATTTGCATAATAGGGGATACGATTTCCTTTTGCTTCCTTTTGATTTGGCTTGTGGCAGCATCGTGTTAGGACGGAGCGGGAACTTCCGTATCTTAATACCGGTATTACTTGTTAAAAAAGTGTTAAGATATGACTTTTTTGCAAACTTGCTAAATTTTTTGACAGTTAAATGTTAAAAAACCTTAATAACTGTACGATAAAGATACTATGGGATTTGCAACGACAAGCAAAGCTCGCGAATGATAAAGGAGGTATATTAAAATGAACAAAAGCAAGCTGCGTTCGCATCAGCACAGAACCCTCAGACGTGGCGCATGCGGCTGGCTGGCTCTTCTGTTATTACTGCCCTCTGTACCAACTCATGCGGAAAGTATTACCCGGCATGGACAAGTTGGTCAGGATACCTTTTTAGGCGGTCAATACATGGAATTAGGCATTTCGGGCAGCGGTACGCTGGGAACCACCGGCAACAGTCCCGGAGGCTTTCACCCCGGACAGCTTCGCCAGACCATCGGTTTGAACACAGACAGTGAAGGTTACGACACTGGCAAGGACATGAGCAGTGGAGATTATGTACTGCCCGGTAGTCCATCAGAAGGCTTTATCGTCGGATACAAACCACAATCCTCCAGTACATCCGCCAAAAGCTTTATCAATGAAGAATTAAACGGCAATATTGAAATCCCCGGTACAACGCAAGATATATCCTCGGATGACCAACTTGCCGCACGCACAGTCGGCAAAACGCTAGATAACGCCCTAGGAGTAGATCAAACCATTTCATTCAAACCAGGAGATTCCTTCTATAAAACTACTATTACTCTGACTAACACCAGCGTAACCGACTCCGTTTACGATGTTCACTATATGCGTTTCCTTGATCCTGATATGGATGCTGATCTGAACAACGATAACAGCACCATCAACTGGGTTCCTTCCAATCCACCACAAGACTCCGATGCGATCGCCGTAGCGATGGGCAATGTGAGCGATAATGTATTTATGTATGTAGCAAGCGACAAGCGTGCACAAGCATCCGTCGGCTTCAGCCGTGATGCTTACAGCGAACCAGCTTTCCGTGCAGATGGTGGACAGCATACCGATGCACAACTAGCGGATGACTGGCTGACCTTAACCTTTAACGCTGGCGATCTCAAGCCGGGCAAATCGACTGAACTGGTCTTTTACAGCAGTGTGAACCCGAATATGAATGCTGCATTGTCCGCCATTCATGCGGATTACCAAACAGCACCAGAAGACCTGCCAACAGACATTGCACTCTCTAACGATGCGTTGACTTGGGATTCTGCCGCAGGTGCAGTGGTTGGTCAACTAAGCGCAACCAGCAGCAACCCAGACGATGCCTTTATTTTCAGCCTTGTATCTGGTGAAGGCAGCGAAGGCAATACGTATTTTGATATTAACGATAATCGTCTTGAAGTATCCAACGCACTCGTACGCGGCGTAAGCAGCTATCCGATTCGCGTGAGAGTGACTGGACCAGAAGGCGGCACATTTGAAAAGAACTTCGTCATTCATGCTACCGCACCGGAACAAAGCTCCGAGCTGACAGCACTGTCGCTGCAAAATGGCACTTTACAGCCGTCATTCCAGCCAGATGTCACATCGTATACTGCCAGCATGAACGCGGATGCGTCCAATGTAACGGTATTCGCTAGCGTCTATGATCCAGAATCTACACTGTCCGTTAATGGCGTCGCTGTTACGGATGAAGTGTATGGTACGGGCGAACTGCAATATACCGCTCCACTCACAGACGATCTGACAACACTCGAAATGAAAGTAACAGCTCCAAATGGACGCTCCAAAACGTACAACGTCGACATTATTCCAGCGTCCCTGCAAGCACCACAACAAGAAGCACCAGCAACCGAGAATCCAGCAACACCGGATAGCGAACCTGTAACAGGTACTGAGCCTGCATTAGGCGGCGCACCACTCTCTGACACACCGGTAAGTGATACGTATGTACCTGCGGAAGCACCAATTACGATCACCTTCCCATTCCTGCCACAATTGCCGATTGATCCAATCACCAACATTCCAGTAATCTTGGGCGGTGGTACTGGCAACGATGGCGCAGGTGCATCCCGACTAGATGATGTCGTCTCGTCTGGCTCAAGCACATCCGGCAGTGCAAGCACTCCAGCAACAACGGATACAGCCAAAACAACCAACACCTCTGCCAAAGCTTCCACAACCGCAGACAAAGGTAACACAAGCAAAGCAGCCGTTGTACGCAAAGGCTATATCCAAGGTTATGAGGATGGTACCTTCCGTCCAGATCAACAAGTCACTCGTGCAGAGCTGGCTGTGATGCTGCAACGTCTGATCGGCGACAATAGCGACAGCAGCGCAGTTAATTTCAAAGATGTTCCTGCTTCCTACTGGGCATCCAATGGCATTCAGCTGGTTGAAAATAACGGCTGGATGAAAGGCTATCCTGATGGCAGCTTCCAACCAGGACAAGCACTGACCCGTGCCGAGCTGGCTTCCCTAATCTCGCGCTGGAAAGGTTTGGACAGCAGTGATACTTCCGTTGCAACAGCTGCCGATGTACAGAGCAACTGGGCAGCATCCGATATTAACAAAGTCGTTTCCGCTGGTCTAATGAAAGGCTTCCCAGACGGCAAATTCTATCCGAACCAACCGGTGACTCGTGCTGAAGTGGTTACCGTACTGAATCGCATTCAAAGCAGCAATGCAGCGTCTGGTACAGCTCCTTCGTGGAAAGACGTAACGCCGCAGCACTGGGCATACGACGCGATTAACAAAGCTTCGGAATAAATTGCAGCTTTGAGATGTGAAGATCACCTTCCGATCCAAGCAAGCAGAATGATCCAGTTGAATACTGAATACAGCAAACATCCCCCGATGCGCTTCCTAGCGTCGGGGGATGTTTTGCTTCTCTATTCTCTGTGTCTACCCTATCGAAGAGATCCGATAACAATAGATGAAGGAATTAGAAATGTGGTGAGTTAGATTTAGAGATACTATAAAACGCTCCACAGATCACGCAAGTCACCGTTTCAATGCTCCGGCTTCCACTCCGGCGGCAGCAATTGCGCATACGGATTTTGCAAAAATCGGTCGTCTACCAGCATCAGCAACCCGTGATCCTGCTCGGTACGGATCAAGCGCCCTCCTGCTTGCAGTACCTTGTTCATGCCCGGATATACATACGCATAGTTGTACCCGCTATGCCCTTCCCGTGCAAAATGTTCACGGATCAGCTCACGCTCTGGTCCAAGCTGCGGCAAGCCGACACCGACGATAATCACGCCCGTCAAACGGTCGCCTGCCAGATCGACCCCTTCACTGAAAATACCACCCATCACTGCAAAGCCAGTCAATGTACGCTCATTATCGGGACGGAATGCCTCTAGAAACTTGTCCCGCTCCTCCTCCGCCATACTCGACTGCTGCACCAGAATATCGCTATCCGGCTCTAGCGCTTCAAAGGCTTCCAGCACATCCCGCATATACTGATACGATGGGAAAAAGGCGAGGTAATTACCACTGCGCCCATTAACTAGCTCCGCTAGTAGCCGTGCCAGCTCGTCACGCGTCTTATCCCGATCTCGATAACGGGTAGATAACGGCACGATCCGTACTTCCAATTGCTCTCGCGAAAATGGCGACGGGATGGAAATATTGTAATCGTCCTCCTCCGCCCCCAGCATATCGCGATAATAGCGAATCGGAGACAGCGTTGCCGAGAAGTGAATCACCGAGCGATAGCCCTTGGCAGTCTGACGCAATTGCAGAGATGGATCAATGCAGAACATGCGCAGCAGCACCTCACTGCCGTCCACCTCTACATACGTAATATGGCTGGACAGGTCATACAGCCGCCCAATTCGCAAAAAGGTCTGGGTAGCAAAATACGTTTCCAGCAGCAATTCAATTTCGCCGTCAGCGCCCTGCTCCAGCAGTGTTACCTCCGCACGAATCACAAACTCCTCCAACAGCTTGAATAGGTCCTCCGGCGCTTCGCTACGGCTAATCATATCCTTCTCGCCCATTTGCTTACGCAGTCGCAGGAAGTACGCATTGATCGCCCCCGCGATTTTGGAAAGTGGATCAGAGGACGTCTGGAAGTCTCTTTTCAGATTGAGAAAGGACGACTTGTTCAGCTGAGCGGAAAACATATTGCGTCCGCGGTCAACCAGATTGTGTGCTTCATCGACGAGCAGGACAGTGTTTTTGCGCTGCTCGTCGGTCAGGCGCTTGAGTGAGACACGCGGATCGAATACATAGTTGTAGTCACAGATCACGGCATCTGATGCGTACGAAGCATCCAGTGACAGCTCAAAAGGGCATACAGTATGCTTTTGCGCGTACTGCTCGATAATCTCGCGATTCATCAACGTCTCATGGGTTAACATATCGAGAATCGCTTCATTGATCCGGTCATAGTAGCCATCAATATACGCGCAATTCTCGCGTCCATTCATGCCGTCAGCGGTGCAAAAGCAGACCTTATCCTTAGCGGTAATCGTTACGCCATGCAAATGCAATCCATTTTGCTGCATCCGCTGTAGCGCGTCCTCAGCGTTGGCACGGGTTACCGTTTTGGCAGTCACATACATTAGTCGCTCGGCACGCTCGCTGCCGATGCTTTTAATAACCGGAAATAAAGTGGAGATCGTCTTGCCTGTTCCGGTTGGCGCTTCGGCGAACAGATTCACCTTTTCTCCGACCGTTTTGTATACCGCTCCCGCAAACTGCCGCTGCCCCGATCGATAGCCTGAAAATGGAAACGGAAGCCCCTCAATGCTTGCATTGCGGCGGCGACGGTGCTCGGCAAGCATCTCCGCATATGGTGCATACTTGGCAAGCGTATCCATCGCAAAATCATGCAGTTCCTGCCGAGTACGAATCCGTTCCAGCTTCGTTTCCCGTCCGCTGCTCTTATGCACATAGGTTAGCTGGACGCGCACCTGCTCCAGCTCGCGCTGCTCTGCCAGAATATGCCCGTACATTTGCGCTTGCGCCCAATGCACCTCGCGTCCATCACCAATATCCTCCGCAGAAATGGAGGTGGACTTGATCTCATCCACCGTCAGCAGCCCATGCTCATCGGTCCACATCCCATCACATCTGCCTTCAATGCGGAACACCAAATCACGGAATGGAATCTCGATTTTGAGGTGCACTTCCTTTTCTCCGTGCTCGTCATAGCCCTGCTGAATCTGCTTGTGAATGCGCGTGCCTTCCTGCATCGACTGCGCCACCCGGAAGCCGGATTCAATACTGCCCGTCCGGTACACATACTCCACCAGCGGTCGTACTGGAATTTCGATCAGGGTTGTCATGGGCGGCACTTCCTTTCTCTATTGTAAAATTCACTAGAATATAGTTGTCGTTAAGTGCGGGGTGATCAATGTTCATAAGATTGGTATCTATCTGCTTGTGTTCCCCGCGATGTAAACGTCATTTCTCATCATACCAGATTTGCTCTGTTGTCACTGCGCATCATCATCGCAACCATGCAACATACTGTCGTCCAAGCAACATGAATAGCTATAAGCATGACATGTCATGCAACGGGTATCGAAATATAATATGAAAATCCCCATTCGCCCGGTATTCTACTTGTATCTATACAATAGGAAAAGACCAATCCTATAGATGAACATCAAGATAATCTGCAAGGTGCTTCTGCATTCCTTTACCCTTTATCCAGCGGGATGATCAATGCAGAGCGATATTGCTTTTACAATTTCTGCTTTGTTCAGCTCACAACCGTTTACCACTATCCCTTGCTCTATATATTCATATAGACAGTACGATCCTCCAAACTGGATAATATTGCTGGAAATTGGAAAATTATCTTTGGAGGCGATACATATGAAACATGTAATGAGTAAGCTGTTATTATCCACTGCTCTAACCGCTACCGCTTTTACCGCTGTGATGCCCATGCCTTCCGTTCACGCGGCAGTCATCGACCATGACAAGGTGGTTGGCTTTAACGAAGTGACGCCGACCAATGATTCACAAAAAGCTGCCAAAACCTTTCAGCCTTTTCTAAAGGTATATAATGGCAGTGTTCCTTTCCCAGCAGTCGATGCACAGGGCAATACAAGTGGCGGCTTGCAGCCGACTGGTTCTTCGAATGGGCAAAGCAGCAAAAGCACAGGACAGATTTATGCCCGTTCTGGCTGGTATAACGGTGTGTGGGCAATTATGTATGCGTGGTATTTCCCCAAAGACGAAGCATCGCCAAGTCTCGGTCATCGCCATGACTGGGAAGCCGCCATTGTGTGGATCGACAACCCGGCAGTAGCGAATCCCAAGGTGCAGTCCATCTCGTATTCGCAGCATGGTGATTTTAAAAACACAGCGCCAACTAGCAGCAATATGAGCGGCACGCATGCGCTGATCGGCTACCGCAGTATCTGGCCGCTGAATCATTCGCTGTTCAGCGTGACGGATATAGGTGGTACACAGCCATTGATCAACTGGGAACAGCTGACACCAGCAGCACAGACGGCGCTGAATACGACCGATTTTGGCTCTGCGAATGTGCCGCTGAACGATTCGAATTTCACCAACAATTTGCAGAAAGCATGGTTTAAATAATGAGATAGCCCGCAACAATCTTACACAAAACAGCCCGGACTTCGTGTAACGACACGATCCGGGCTTCTATTACCTATTGCCGCATCTTCTCCCGCGTAAACCGCAGCCATTCCCGCGCCGCAAACGACAAATACCGCTCCCGATGCCAGATCATACCGAGCTGCCACGGGATGACTGGCTGAATGCCGGGGATGATGTGCAGATGCTCCTGATTGATCTGATTGCAGATCGTTTCCGGCAGCAGCGCAATCCCCAGCCCAGCTCCCACCATCTCGCTAATCAGATCCCATTGCGAACTCTCATAGATCACTCTTGGCTGAAAGCCCGCTTTGATACACGAATCAATAATCCGTCCATGCAGCGTAAAATCCTCGCGGAAAATAATAAAGGAATCCTCCGCCAATTCCTGCATCTCCACCTGCTTGCGTCCAACAAAACGATGCGTGGTTGGCACGAGTAGATTCAACTTTTCCTCTCGGAACGAAAAATGCTCTAGCACATTCTCCGCCACCGGCAGTACAGTCATGCCAATATCAAGCGATCCGTTCACTACATCACTCTCTACCTTTTTCCCACCATCCTCGAACAATTGGATCGTCACATTCGGATATAACTGGTGAAACTCTCCAATAATCTGCGGAAAAAAACGTGACCCGATCATCGGTGGCAATCCGATGCGTAAATGACCACTTTTCAGATTACGCAGATCGTCCAACTGCGAGGATAGACTTTGAAACGACTTCACAATATTTTGCGCCTGCTGCTCGATGACTCGACCCGCGTCGGTCAGCTCCACCGTACGCCCAATCCGATTGAACAGCGGCGCTCCCAGTTCTTCCTCCAATGAGCGAATCGTCTTGCTAATCGTCGGCTGAGTGATGAATAGCGCCTCTGCTGCTCGCGTGAAACTGCCCGTCCGTACCACTTCCATAAAATACTCCAGATGCCGAATATCCATCCATTTCCCTCCTGTTACCGTCCTATTTGTGATTCATTCCAAAACGGAATACATTTCATGCCATATATGAATTTTACCTATGAAAGAAAGAGATGTAAACTTTTCATATCAACCGGTATGGCTGGCAGCATTCAAGCGTCGGCTGCGCCGGTTTCATTATTACAAATTCAAGGCGAATCTAGCCTGCATGATACAGAAAGAAGGATCTTAGTCATGAAAACAATAGGGAAAGGCATTTTACAGGTCGCTGTGCTGATGGGCTTCTCGCAATTGTTGAATCTGCTCGTGAACTGGCTGCACCTGCCTGTTCCCGGTAGCATTCTCGGTATCGCTATTCTGTTTATCCTACTACAATCCGGTGTCGTTAAGCTGGAATGGGTCGATATTGGAGCCAGCTGGCTGCTGGCAGAATTGCTGCTCTTCTTTATCCCCTCTGCGGTCGGCGTCATGAATTATATTCCGATGTTGGAGCAGGATGGCGTGCGCATTATGGCAATCGTCATTTTCAGCACTATGCTTGTTATGGCAAGCTCAGGCTTACTTGCAGCTATTATGTCCAAAAGAAAGGAGCGTCACGCTGAATGAACAGTATTATATTCCTGCTCTCTACCCTGATCGTCTACGCAGGAGCCAAAAAGCTATACCGTCGCTTCCCGCGCGTCTATCTGTCTCCCCTGCTGACGACTCCGCTCGTGCTAGTGATCGTGCTGCTGAGCATGCGTATTCCGTACACACATTACAACGAAGGCGGGCATCTGTTGTCTCTGCTGTTACAACCAGCAACGATCGCCTTTGCTATTCCATTGTATAAAAACCTGCATACACTCAAAAAACATGCAGGCGAGATTGTCGCAAGTGTCCTGTTCGGCTCCATCGTTGCCCTCGGCAGTTCGGCACTATTGGCGCGGATGATGCACTTGGATCACGATCTAATGGGCAGTATTATTCCACGCTCGATTACTACTCCGATTGCGATGAACGTATCGCAGGCAATCGGTGGCGTACCGACCATTACGGCTGTGTTCGTCATCATGACCGGCTTGATCGGCAGTATGATGGGACCATATATCGTCAAATGGCTACGCATCGAAAGCGAAATTGCGCGCGGCATTTTGTTCGGAACCGCCGCTCACGGAACAGGAACCTCGAAGGCATTTGAACTCAGTTCATTGACCGGTACAATCTCCAGTATTTCTATGATTTTATCCGCCTTATTCACACTGGCGGCAACTCCATTACTCACATTAATGATGCTGTCCTAACAAGGACAGCATTTTTTTGTATATTTACTACGCTATATACATTATAATCTTAGAACGACCAGTTGATTCCTAATCTAGATTACATTATTTATACATATTATTGCATTTTTATTAATTTATTTAAAATTTGCAATATATAAATTGTATCCATTCTGTTCGTATATTCTATTAATAAATCCCTTATTGTATAAGGTAAAATCTGCCCTTCTCGTTGTTAAATCCATTTTTACCCATTTTAGTTTAGCGTATGAATTATGACATTTTCCATTATTTTTATGAACATCCAATTCCGAAAGGTGAATTTCATGCTAATATTGTTGTATATTTGTATAAGGGCAGCCTGCTGCTGGAGCCAACAGGTACAAATGAACAAGCAACGCCTAATGTTAATCAATTTAAACTGACCAAAGCGGAGGACCTTTATTATGAAAAAAACAGGTATGGTACGTCAGTTGGACAGTCTCGGCAGAATTGTAATCCCTAAAGAAATTCGGGATACGATGGAAATCGGCATCAGTGATCCTATGGAGTTCTTTATTACGGAGAAAGAAATCATTTTCCGTAAGCACAAAGGTATTCAGTGCATTTTTTGTGGCAGCTTTGATGATCTGGTCTATTACAAGGATCAATTTATCTGCGGCGAATGTGCCGGACAGATGGGCGATGAATCCCAGCATATTCCGCTGGAGGAAGTGACCGAAATACCTGCTGTGAATCGTAATTTACAGTCATCATTGAGAAAATCACGCAGCAAACGGGGGGAAATGCTGACCAAAGTCGAAACTGCCATGCAAGAAAATCCGGGTGCCACCCAGAACGAGTTGGCACGCATTCTGGGCATCTCGCAAAGCCGGGTATGCCAAATTCAAAAGGAACTTCGTTCCGCGAATTACGAGCGCTAATCCTTCGTTTTCTTCCGCTTCACAACTAAGCAAGCGCTTCACGGGTAACTAACAAACGCCAGGAATGACGGCAGCAGCTTCGGCTGGCTCCACCGGCATATGCGGTTGGTATCGATTCCATTACTTGCTGCGTTTGTGCAAAGCAAAGAGAGCCAAATAAACCCCACGTTTCCTGTTATACGGGAAATGTGGGGTTTGTTGTTGTGAGATAGCTTGTGAAGATGGAATGGATAGACTTCATGCTGGAATCCCAAGGCATGGTTTCGTGACGATGTTTGAAAAAGCCTCCGAGTCGTCAGTGAATATGTTGACGGGCTGACTATACGAAAGGCATATTGTTCTAGGGCTACTTCTACTTCTACTTCTACTTCTACTTCTACTTCTACTTCTACTTCTACTTCTACTTCTACTTCTACTTCTACTTCTACTTCTACTTCTACCTGATTGTGTTCTGTTATTCCTTAACCCAGTAGGCGCTACCGTCTTCCTGACGATCCATAAAGCCATATTCGATCAAATAACGGCGCAGCGTTACATAGTCGGCATACGCCGCAGATAGCTGCTCGTTGACCTCTTTTTCTGTATATTGCCGTCCGCTTGTAAACCGCTTCATCAGATGGCGCAGGATCGCGATCTTGCGCTTCTCCTTGCGTGGGAATTCGAATAATGCTCCATCCAATCCCTCTTTAAAATACTGCTTTAGAATCGACGCATTCTCCTGCTCGGTAATGTTATATCGCTCGTCCACCATCGTCGCCGTGCGATGAATCTCGATAAATGGTGCCGGATCATTGTTCTGCTGCTCTAGCAGCTCCATAATCGCCAGCAGCACACGCGCCTGCTTTGCCTTTTCCCGCAAGGCGAATCGGTGATTGCGAATCGTCGATTTGCTGCTGCCATGTGTCGCTACTAGATCGGCATCGCTTTTGCCTTCATAAAAGGAACGCAGCAGCTCACATTGCAGATCGGTCAACCCGGTCAGCTTTTTGTTTAAGGTGAGCAAATAATGAAACATTGACACATATTTCGTCCGAATATGCTGCTGCATAAAACGCTCTGCTTCGTAAAAATATCCATCCTGCTCATAGATTCGCCCTTTTTCAAATACTTGTCCGTCGATCAGACAGACAAAGCCGCCAAACGGTCCTACCTGCCGATCCTCCATATATCCCTGCTTCAACTCTTCCAGAGAAGCCTGCCAGAATCGGTTGGATTGCTGCTTATCCGTACTTTCGCTCATGATCTTCTACTCCTTCGTATCCGTTCCATTGGACGTATTCCTCTTGTTGCTTTGTATAGTGATGTGTTGATATTGAATCGTGAAAGCTGCTGTTGGCTCATTTTGCTGCTAGTATTTTGCTGCTATTGGCTATCCTTCCTGTGTTCTTACCTATACGTCATCGGCTGATGTTATTCTTTCACCCAGTACGCACGTCCATCCTCCTGCCGATCCATGAACCCATATATGATCAAATACCGGCGCAAGGTCGCATAATCGTCAAAAGCAGCTGCCAGCTGCTCATTTATCTCTTGCTCCGTATACTGACGTCCACGTTCAAACCGCTGAAGCAAATGACGTAAAATGATAATTTTGCGCTTTTCCTTGCGTGGAAATTCGGATAGTCGTCCAGCTAGCCCCTCTTTAAAATACCGCTTTAATATCGATTCGCTCTCCTGCACTGTTATCGCATAACGCTCATCCACCATCGTTGCCGTCTTGTGAATGGGTATCATAGAGGATTGCGTATCGCTCTGCTGCTCTTCATTAGATGATTGGGACGGATGTTTAGATATATCCGACGTCTGTCTAGACAAATCATGTTCCTGTCTATTCGTTGTTTCACTCATTATTATATCTCCTTTGGTTGATGATTGGCGTATTTGTTTGTGTTTGCCGCTAGAATGGCTCTCTTTTGCAGCGGGATCTGTAGAATTTGATTCTTTTGATTTTCCACAAATATGGAATTGACTTCTTATGATCTTGAGTATATTATCTAGTTAAATAATAGTCAAATAAAATTAAATCTATTAATAAAGCAAACGGATATACTATTTGTTTATTAAAAAACAAAGAAAGGTTCTGGTACAAGGCTTACAGCCACGTTGCCTATGTATAACGTATCTAGGCAGCCATTACACACCTAGAGGAGAAAAATATGACCATACACGTTGTACCAATCAACGATATCCAATTGGCTTATGAATGCTTTGGTAGCGAAGCAGATGACACCATCTTACTAATTGCGGGACTAGGAACTCAGACGATCCACTCTTCTTACCAATCTGCGGACAAGATACCGCTCTATCTATTCCGAACTCCGAGTGGATGTTAATAAAGGGAATGGAACATGATCTTCCGTAGCAACTGTATCCATTAGTCATCCATGCTATACAGACATGAACAAACCACTGATCCAAACAAGAGATACAACTAGCAAAATGAACAACATATTACTGAAAAGAAGGGGTCTATCATGAATAAACAAACACGAAAAGAATTGCAAGAGCAGTACAAGCAGATCAAAACTTACATGGGCGTTATCCAGATTACCAACACCAGCAATGGCAAAATCTATCTACACAGCTATCCCAATCTAAAAAACAAATGGCTTACCTTAACAATGCAGCTCAATCAAGGCAGATTCGCCAATGCTGAACTGCAAAAGGATTGGACTGCTTGTGGAGAAGAAGCATTTCAATACGAGGTATTAGAGCAGAAGGAAACCGATAAAGTCACCGATATCCGCTGGGAGCAGAAACAGATGCTCAAGCGATGGCTAGAAAAGCTTCAGCCTTACAGCGATCGGGGATACAACAAACTACAGCCGACAGATCAGCCATAGAACAACGCGAATACTGATATGGATGCCTATATCGCTCCCGATAGAGACCAAAAAGCCCCCTTCCATGAATCGGAAGAGGGCTTTTGATTTCACCTGTACATGCACATAAAGCTGTATACTAGGCGCTTCAATCTATATGATCACGTACTTTATTGATCTCAGCACATACTATATCTATTTCATTTTACACTATATATCTTATTCTATACTGTATCTATCTCATCATACGCGCGGATACGATCTTACGAAGATTGTACCGGTGTCTGACCTTTGACAGTCGAAGACGATGCTGGTACGGCTGGGCGCGACAGCGAGTATAGTGCACACAGGAAGGACAGCACGACGATTCCCGCGCCAACCCATGCGTTAATCGTAACCGCACCGGTGTTTTTAATCACGATTCCGCCGAATGCAGAGCCGATAGCGATACCGATTTGCAGAGCGGAGAAGTTGAAGCTTTGTTGAATATCCGACGTTTCCGGTGCCACTTCGATCAGGTAGCTTTGCTGTGCCGGAGACAATGCCCAGCTCAGTGCGCCCCAGATGAACAAGACAACAGGGAAAATAAAGACCGATTTCGCAGAGAATGGCAATACGAACATTGCCAATGCGAATACGCCAGTTACGATCAGCATACTTTTTCTACTACCTAAGCGGTCGGACATTACGCCACCAATCATACCGCCGCTAACAGCTGCAAGACCGAAGACGAAGTAAACGATACTGATCCAGTATGCGTTCAAGTGCATTGTGCTTTCCAAAAATGGAGTCAAATACGCATACATGGTATAGTGACCTGCCAGCAGCAGCATCGTAACGAGATGCGCGCTGAGGATTTTGGAGTTTTTCAGTGAAGCCAATTGCGCACGCAGCGGCATGGATTTTTCAACAGGAATCGGAGCCAGGAACAGTGCGATAATCAGCATCGCAACCAGTGTCAGCAAGGCAATCGCTAGAAACAGCACGCGCCAGCCCAGAGCTTCCTGAATCAGTACACCGACCGGTACGCCGAGTACGATTGAGGAGCTAATCCCCATCGAGATAATACCGATCACACGAGCGCGGAACTGCGGAGCAACCACTTTTACCGCAATGGTCAGTGACAATGTCGTGATCAACGAGCCACTAGCAGCCGTGATCATACGGGAGATAAACAATACTTCATAGTTCGGGCTCCAGAATGCCAGCAATCCGCCAGCCGTAAACGCGAGCATCGACCATAGATACAGCGCCTTGCGCTCCACCTTGGATGTCAACGCCAGCAGCGTCGGTCCCGAAATGGCATAAACCAGTGCATAGATGGTGATCAGCTGTCCGGCAGTCCCAATGGAGACATTCAGATCGCGAGCAATCTCTGGCAGTACACCACCGATAATCAATTCAATCAATCCCACCGTAAAGGTGGCAATCGTCAAAATCAGTACTTTAAAATTCAAGTTGCCTCTCTCCTTCGCATTCAACGTTTCTCTTCTAACATGCATGCAGGTCGATCATGTCGTCACAGACCGCTGCTTATGTTCAAAACGGGAGCGCCGGAACTTCGCAAATCCATAAAAAAATCCTGATTACGACAGGATGCACGGACGATGCACCATCTGTAGTAATCAGGATTGTTCGGTTCCTGGTAGAGACCCTCAAACCATATTATTGAGGTTATACACGATGTATTATGAAATTCCATTACTCATTCAGTTGTTAGTCAATTGTTGATGGGACGTCACATCAACATTACATACCTTACCAGATCGGAAATCGGATTTCAACAGTTATTTTCATAAAATGTTGGATTTTCTGCTAATCCTGCAAAATGCTCTCGAACGACTCTGCGAAACTCCTGTGCCGCCTGTGAGATATACTTTTCCCGTCGCCAGACCAATACAATCTGGCGCATCAATGCAGGCTGAGATGGAACAAACCAAACCTTGCCGTTCTGTGCATCGTCAGACTGAATTCCCGTTGCCGGAATGAAGCCAATGCCAATGCCCGCCTCGATAAAAGCACCCAAACGCGCCGGTTCATTGCCCTCCAATACATATATCGGCACGAAGCCTGCTTTTGTACAGGCTTGATCGACCAAATCGCGCGTATGATACCCTTTTTTCACACCGATTAGCGGCTCATTGGCAAGCATCTCTAGTGGCAAAACATCACCACGTTTTTGCGATAATTCGTGAGTCTTGGGAATAGCGATCAGGATGGGATCATTCAAAACAATTTCATATTCTAGCTTGTTGTGATGGATAGGTAGCGAAGCCAAGCCAATATCCACCTCACCCTTTTCCAGCAGGCTCTCCATCTCGCCAGTCGCGCACATCTGCACATGAAAAGGAATCTGCGGATACTGATCACGAAACGTCTGCAAGATCTGCGGCAATGTACTCGCATTGGTTACCGCAAGGCGAATCGACGATTGTTCTGGATGACGCATATCCAGCAGTTGCTGCCTTCCCTGCTCTAGCTCGAATAGTGCCTGTTCTGCCCTCGGCAAAAAAGCTTGTCCGTACGAATTTAGCTTGAGCTTTTTGCCGATTCGATCAAATAGGGGTACACCGACACTCTCCTCCAAGCGCCGAATTGTTCGACTTAGCGACGATTGCGTGACATACAGACTCTCCGCTGCTTCGGTCATATGCTCTAGATGCGCAACTCGAACAAAATATTGCAGCTGCAACAGCTCCATACTCCCACCTCTTATTCCTTTGAATACATTAATTTAGACATACAAATGAATTGGAGTAAATAATGAGTTTCTTTTATGATCAGTGTAATGAACAGAGGGGGTTACTGCTATGGAAATACGTCGTAACAGCATGGTGCTAGCGATCAGTCTGGGGATGCTGCTCAATCCGCTAAATTCATCCATGATTGCTGTCGCCATTCCTTCGCTGCAACAAGCGTTCGGACTGTCTCTAACAGCGGTTGTCTGGATTGTTTTTGCTTTTTATATTTCCGGTGCGATTACGCAGCCGATTATCGGCAAATCCAGCGATTGGATTGGGCGACGGCGATTGTTTTTGCTAGGCTTAGTGATAGCTTTAATTGCTTCGCTGGCAGCTCCGTTTGCACCTAACTTCGGGACACTTGTAACGATGCGGATTGCACAGGCAATCGGTACAGGTATGACGAGTACCGTCGGCTTGGCTCTCATTCGTTTTCATGTGACGTATAGACGGGAGCAGGCATTGTCTATGATCTCGGCATTTCAATCCGGCGCTGCTGCACTCGGACCGTTTATCGGCGGTGTGTTGATTCACTGGTGGGGATGGTCATCGATCTTCTATGTTAATTTGCCCGTTATGCTGGTCAGCCTTATACTCGCATGGAAATTGCTGCCGCTGGAAGCACCTGTGCAGCGAGCGCGTATGTCGCTGCGGGATTGGCTTTTGCAGATTGATAGCAAAGGGGTACTGTTATTTGCTGCCGGACTGCTTATTCTGCTGGGCAGTGTATTGTCCGGCAAATCCAGCACGCATTGGTCAACGCTGCATATCATCGGCGCTGTTGTCGGATTGCTGCTGCTTATCCTACTCGTACGGCATGAATGGAAGGTCGACAAGCCCTTTATTCCGCTGCGTACCTTTGCCCAATTTCCGGCACTGAGCTGGATCAATGGCGGATTTATGATTGCCAATATTTTATTTTATGCACTCTTTTTCGGTTATCCGTCCTATTTGCAGCAGGTGGTGCAGTTGGATTCGCTGCATACCGGTATGATGATGCTGACGCTCGGCTTGGCATCTGTGGTAGGCGCAACGCTAGCAGGTTATGGAGTTCGTCGTTATTCGTCGCGATCTGTACTATGGCTAGCTGTCGCATTGATGCTACTCGGTACTGGGCTGCTGCTGACGATTCAGATTCAGTCGCCGCTATGGATATCATGTGTGATTTTACTGTTATTTGGCTTGGGAAGTGGGCTGAGTACGGTGGCAATGCAGACCGATCTGATGCAAGCAACGCCGGAATCGGTCGTCGGCGTGGTGTCTGGACTGTTCAATATGGCGCGCAACTTTGGCGGGATTCTCGCTTCGACCTTGATTAGTATTATTGCAGGAGCAACATTTACAGCAGGCAATTTTCATGGGCTGTCCATTGTGCTGCTGGGGTTAGTAGCGTTGTATGCAGCGGTACTATATCGATATACTTTGAAGTGATAGAGTGGTATTAGGAACTAAGATTATACTGAAGAAAGTATTAAAATCCTACTTGCTAAGGCTAAATTCATATTACTTCTAGGCAAGTAGGATTTTTAAATTTTCTTAATTAAATGCTTCAAATACAAGCATTTGTATAAAAATCTATCAAAGTCCATAAAATGGATCTTTTCACGCATATTGTTTAAATACCATATTTACACATAAAGAAATTCCTTGTATATTTATTAAGTAATTAAATACATATATACTAAAGGAGATTCAAAATGAGAAAAAAAAGGACTTCGTTTATTTTGGCTTTGATAACATTTTCCTGTGTAGTATTTCCATTCCCGCTTAGTGTGCAAGCCTCTCAACAGTCAGCTACAAAAATGCCTTTAGATGTTACAATAAGCAATCCATATGGGGTCTCAGAAAGTAATATCGATAATGTTTTATCAGAAATAAAAACTGGGATTGAGCAAGATAAAGCACAAAACAATCAGCAGGTTTTATCACTCAACAAAATTACTGACAAAAATACAACCAAAGCAATATATAATTACATAGTTTTAGACTCTAGCTATGTTTACTCATATGAAGAATCGCCAAATCAAAATCCACAACTAAATATACAAAAAGTAGATCTAAATTCTTTACACAGTATAGAAAATCTTCCTACAGTTTCTAATAACACGTATGCGAATACTATTTCTCCAACTTCTCTTGCTGCCTCAAATCCTTCTTTTGTCATTAATGACGGGATAGGTGGTCGTCAAAGTATTAAGCAATCAGGTGGATATCTTTCAACCATGCTTCACCTTCCGAGTGATTCACAAGTGCAAGAAGAAATAGCTGCTTATAATTATTCAGGATTTTCTTCCGGTAATTATGAAGCAGATATGGGATTATTATATGATTCAACAGTAGGTCCTGGTTCAACTTCTAAAGGCTGGAAACCAAGTATGGTAGTTAAAAAAGGAACAACCGTTGTAAGTCCTTCAAATTTGATAGCCGGATATTCAAGTGTACAATCCGCCAACGCTTATGCTTCAGATTCTGACGTTGTTCTCTATGTATGGCATAACTATGAAGGGAAAGCTAGAATGAAGATTACAGGTACTGCTATTTGCGCTGATCAAAGTTGTTCACATTCACAAAAAACTTCTCTTACTACAATTATGGAAACAGCTAGTTCTAGTCTTAATATCGCTGATGTAGAAAGTTGGAAACTTCTTTCTACTGTGGTTTCTTCATCTAATAAAGGAAAAAACAAAGCAATTTATTCAAGTATTAAAATTGATGGAAATCCTGTATCAAGTTTAAAGTTTGATACTCCATTGACAGAGAAGGCAACAATAACAAGAGATTCAAATAATACGGTAACAATAACTGTTTCAGGTTAATCAATTATATGAAAGAGGCGATTATGTTGAAAAAATTCTCTATACTATTCGCTTTATCCATGTCACTTGTCTTGGGAGCCATGGCGCCGCAAACCTATGCCAGTAACAAACCGGTCATTCCCACTATTCTTGTGAACAATCAGACATTCAAAAGCCATGCCCTCATTTCGTATGCTGGTTATGCGATGATTTCGTTCCGCGATATTTTCACCAAATATGATATGAATGTAACGTGGGATCAAAGCAAGCAAACCGTGACCGCTACGACCAAAGATGGGGCAAAATCATTCGTCTTAACAGCCAACTCCAATACCGCCTACATCAACGGCAAAAGCTATGATCTTGCGCAATCACCATTTGTGCAAAATGGCGTATTGTATGTGAACCTGCGATTTATCAGTGAATCGTTGGGAGCCACCGTTCAATATCAAAAAGCTACTACCACGATTTCCATCACAACTTAACTAAAATTATTTTCGTCATGAAAATGTGCAAATGTTATTGACGATGACGGTCATACGTTATATGCTACTTATGAAATCGCAACCAATCGCATAACGACCGTACATCGGCGTGTTACCAGCAATGGGCATGAGCCAAGCAACGGAGCGTAGTTCTGACATACGTATATCGTATGTACTACCTCCTTTGTCTTGGCTCTTTTTTGCGTTTCAGCAGGGGTTCTACGTCTAGCGGTAGGTAGGAAATTCGCAATGTGGTGTCTGCAGCCCTTCATTGTTCTTTTCCATCCTCGTCCGGCGTGGTATTCTGCAAGCAAGAGGTGATTGTCTCCATGAACAGAGAACAGCAGATGTTACAGGTAGATCGGGTGGTCGGCAACAATATTGTGATGGCAACGGATGCGTTTACCGGCGTGGAGTACGTGCTGCTCGGTAAAGGTCTGGGCTTTGCTGCCAAAAACCTGCAAGAGCTGGATACAGCAGATGAACGGATTGAGAAACGATTCCGACTGGAAGATCGGGAGCAGATGATGAATCATCCGACCTTTTTTGAAGATATGGATGCACCAGTGATGGAGGTTTCTGACCGGATCATTCAGTTGATTGGACAACGGTTTCCAGAACAGTTGAATGACAAAATCTATCTGGCGCTGCCCGGTCATATTCAGTTCACCGTCTACCGGATGAGGCATAGCATTGAGATCGTGAATCCATTTTTGCAGGAAACGCAGGTGTGTTTTCCGCAGGAATACGAGGTTGCGCTAGAAGCGCTGAATCTGATGCGCGAGACGTTTGCGCTGGATATTCCAGAGGATGAAGCGGGCTTTTTGACGTATCATATCCACTCGGCGATTACGCATGTGCCAGTCGGACAACTGGTGAAAATGTCCTCGCTGCTGAGCAAATTGCAGCGCATGATCGAGGACGACCGCCAGATTACCTTCAAGCAGGGCAGCATGAATCAGGTACGCCTGATGATTCATCTGCGCTTTGCGTTGGAGCGAATGGTACAGGGTTCGTTAGTGGATAATCCGCTGATCCAGCATATTCGAGAGCAATACGCCGAGGAATACGAGCTAGCGGTACGGATGAAGCAGGTGATGGAACGAGAAATGAAGCTGACGGTGCCAGAGGATGAGGTTTGTTTTTTGGCAATGCACTTGTATCGTTTGTTCCGCACGTATCAACGTGAGGAATAGACAGTAGGATTTGTATTGCCGAAAGGCAGTGAATGTATAGGAATGCAGCGCGCATTTACGATTCATTTACTGAAAATGTTTTTCACGCAGTTCATTCCAATCCGCTATATGCTCTTACACGTCACAGGTATTATTTTCACGTTGAGCATAGCTGAGCATATCAGTATTGCTTTCGGTGATCCTTTCGCTTGGGATACTGATTGTCTGATCGCACCTAGCGTCCCGTCTGTGCCTATACTTGCTCCTTTGCTAGCCTTGCTGCGTGTTCCCAATCAAGATGTTCGTCGTTAGGATACAACTGCAATTCAATACACTGATCGCCGGGATGGGGATTCGGCATCAGTAAGGAGGTTTATGCCCATGCTTCAATTTTTGCAAAAGATCGGTCGCTCGCTGATGCTGCCGGTTGCAACGTTGCCAGCCGCTGCTATTTTACGCGGATTTGGTTTGTTAAACTATGAAACGGATATTCCGCTCGGCTCGGCGGTCGGTGGATTTTTGAACCATTATATCGCGCCGCTGTTGACCGCTGGGGCAGGTGCCATTTTTGACAATCTGGCGTTGATCTTCGCGGTTGGTATCGCTATCGGGATGGCACGCGATGCGGTAGCGGCACTGTCCGCTGTACTGGGTTACATGATTTTGACTTCCATTCTGGGAATTATTCCTGGCATGATGGGCTACATACCGGATGACGTGAAGCTGAATATGGGCGTACTTGGCGGGATTCTCGTCGGTCTATGGGCAGCGTATATGTATAACCGTTTCCACAATATCAAAATGCCAGACTGGCTCGGCTTCTTCTCCGGTAAGCGTTTTGTACCGATGGTTACCGCAGCCAGCACGATTGTATTGGCAACACTGGTCGGTATGATCTGGAGTCCAATTCAGGACGCAATCTCCGTATTCGGCATGTGGGTTGTTGGTTTGGGTGGCTTTGGTTCGTTTGTATTCGGTGCAGCAAACCGCTTGCTCGTGCCGATTGGTCTGCATCACGTACTCAACTCTATTGCATGGTTCCAGATCGGCGATTACACCAATGCCGCTGGTGAAGTGGTGCATGGTGACTTGACCCGCTTCTTCGCTGGCGACAAAACGGCAGGCATGTTCATGTCCGGCTTCTTCCCGATCATGATGTTCGCGCTGCCGGGTGCGGCGCTTGCCTTTATCCATACAGCGCGTCCAGAGAAGCGCAAAGCGGTCGCCGCAATCTTTATCAGCGCAGCGATTGCCTCGTTCCTGACGGGTATTACCGAGCCGCTGGAATTTGCTTTTATGTTTACCGCACCGCTGCTGTATGTCGTACATGCACTGCTGACAGGTCTGTCCGGTCTGATCATGTACATGCTGAATGTGAAACTGGGCTTCGGCTTCTCCGCTGGTCTGATCGACTATCTGATCAACATGAAGCTGGCGACCAATCCGCTGCTTATGATTCCAGTTGGGCTTGCCTTTGGCGTTGTGTATTATGTATTGTTCCGCTTCCTGATCGTCAAATTCAACCTGAAAACACCGGGTCGCGAAGACGATGATCTGGCGGTTACCGCAGTTCCTGCTAGCGGTAATGCTGGTGAAGTTCCTGCTGCTGCGATTGTTGCATCCGACACTGCCGGAGACAGCAAAGCCGCACAGGTACTAACTCGTCTCGGTGGTTCACAAAACATCGACAGCATTGACGCTTGTATCACTCGTTTGCGTCTCGTTGTAAAGGATGACCGTCAAGTCGACGATGCCGAGCTGCGTAAATTAGGTGCAGCTGGTGTGATGCGACTCGGTCGAGGTGCCGTTCAGGTCATTTTCGGCACTCAATCCGAAACGCTGAAGGATGAGATTAAAGACATCATGGATCATCGCGGCGCTTGATATTTCGCATCGAAGACATCCTACATACAGTTGTCTTCGATTGGATTCGATAGCATACGTAACCGCTACAGAGATTGATCAAACGGCATCTCCCCCACTTCATGTTCAGTGGTGCGGAGATGCCGTTTTTGTTATCCTTTCATCCTGTAACGAAATGAGTAGAGATGTTAGTGGGTATATAGAAACTATAGATCCATACCTATTGGCTGCTAGATACATCGATTGTCATACCATCATTCACGTTCAGGAGGAACCATCATGCCCGACAAATTCGACTACGATCTGGACTACCCCAACCTTAATCTGCGCGAGCATCCTGAGCTGTACCGTGTGGGCAAGGGCGAGCAAGGCGTGCTGATGGTAGAGCCTTACAAAAGCGAGATTTTGCCACACTGGCGTTTTAAAAATCCAGACATCGCCAAGGAATCGTCCGAGAAAATCTACGCTATGTTTTTGGAATATAAAGAAAACGACGACTTTGTCGGTATGGATATGGCACGCAAATTCCTGCAAATGGGCTATACCCGCGCCCGTCGCTATACCAATCACAAAGGCGGTCGCAAATACGACGAGGATGGCAATGTTCTCCCCTATACGAGCGATCCGATCAAAGCGGAATCAGCACGGATTTTCAAGGTAAAATGGGATGAAGCTAAGGTAGATGCCGATTATGTACGCATGAAAAAAGAGCATCAGCAGCGCTACGGCGGCTGATGCTCTTTTCATTTCATCATGAGTTAACCTTACCTTATACCTTATACAGCGTTGCATCCCAGACTACGGAACAATGTCTCTACAAAATCGTCACCGTAAATGTTCTTCATATGCGCCGTATTCCATATGTATTGCTCCATGTGCTCTAGCTTACGCAGATAACGAACCAGCACTTTTCGCTGCTCCTCCGTCAGATTAGAATCATCGTTAATCACCGCCATCGCATGGCGTGCGCGTTCCGATACCTGTTCCACATACAGATGATTTTTGGAGGTGGGCGGGATACATTCCGTCAGATCGCAGCCGATAAATTGAACACCATCAAGGATACAATGCTCAAAGTTAGCAATCAGCTTTTGCTTGCCATTCCCTTCAAACGTAATATCCACCAGCTTGCCCGTAAACGAACAACGAACGATATTCTCTACTTGTAAAATTCGATCATTGAATCTACATTTATAAAATGTGCAGTCGATAAATGTAGCATTCTCCAATGTCATTCCCCTCATATCACAGGAGGAAAATGTGCAATGGGTGAACACAGCTTCACCTTGGGCAATACCGACAGCGCGCAAATCGCAACGTGTAAAGGTACATTGATCTATCGTACAGCCCGCGAACAATCGCGCATTGTTCAGATCACACGAATCCAACACAAGTTGCTGTAATTGACAGTTCCAAAAGATAGGCGCGCCCATATTGGAGTTGCTCACGGTCGCTCCGCTTATCGTTTCGTGCTCATACCTCACCATATCAGAAAATAATGCGTTGTCCGCTGACATACCGGATTCAAGTCTGCTCATTCTCATCACCCTGTCGTTTTTCAGCATGTTTTATCATCATGAATCATACGGTAACACTGCTCATCCAAACCTACTACCTCTTATCATACCAAATAGCTCCACAATCAGCATGTTCGGTATCTATTTCTTCGCAAAGGAGACGGTCATGAAAATCAATGAACTCGCAAGCAAACTGGGCATCTCCACACGGACGATCCGCTTTTACGAGCAACATGGCTTGCTGCCAAAGGTAAAGCGAGAGCAGAACGATTACCGTGTATTTGACGAGCAAGATGTATGGCGTCTGCAAACCATTATCGCGCTGCGCGAAGCTGGCATGGCGGTGAAGGAAATACGCGAAGTGCTGGATGTAGAGACTATGCCAGATCATGAGCGGCTTCGGTATGTGTTGGAATTGCAGCAGGCGCTGTTAACCGGACAATGGCTGGAAATGCGGCGGATGGCGGAGACGACGGCGCAGATGCTGAACTTGCTGCGCAGTGAACAAGAGCTGCCGGTACAGGAGTTTTTTGATATGGCGCAGCAGGCGAGACAACTGCGCGAATTGCGGCAAAATTGGCGAGATCATTGGAATTTTGACCAGCGTGCAGGCGAACATGATGTCTACGTACAAACCGACAGCCCCGAATATCCCGGCTATGATATCGCCTTAGCACATACAGCGGCAACCATTCGTGCTACCAGTGGGGAGCACGGGCTGGATCTAGGAACGGGAACAGGGAATCTCGCTGGAGCGTTGCTAGAGTATGGTGCAACCATGTCCGGCATTGACCAATCGCGCGAGATGCTCAAGCAATGCCGCAGCAAATTCCCGCAGATGGATGTGCGAATCGGCAATCTACTATCGATTCCCTACGCTGACGCTAGCTTCGACTTTGCCGTATCCAGCTTTGCCTTTCGCCATCTGACGCGATCGCAGCTGCCACTGGCACTGGAAGAACTACACCGGGTACTGCAAAAGCATGGACGAATCTGTATCACCGACCGCGAATCAGAATCCGAACGGGAGTCGGAGTTGGTTGAAACACAATCCGATCGTGCAGAGACGAAACATGTAGGTGTTGTGGCGGATGAGCAGCATTTCACACTATCCGATATGCTGTATCACTGGCTGGAGCAACATGACTATATGGTGCAGCGCACCTCGCCCTATCCAGCTGTATTCACTTTGCTGGCTGTGCCGATTCATTCACGGGCTTGAGGATATAAAAGTACAGAAAAAGAGCACTAGCAGCATAGCGGCTAATGCTCTTGGCTTCATATTATAGAGTGGCGTTTTTAGCAGTCTGAATATAAACACTGGCATCATTGCCTTTTTTAGACCATTGTACCTTTGCACCCATCGTTTCCGATATGAAGCGCAAATTCACGTTGAATGTTTTATTCGTAGGATCAATAAATGGCGGAGCAATTAAATCAACGGTCTTTCCATTCACAATTGCGTGACTCGAATTGTTTGTTAGCACAATCGTTGTAACTCCGTCGGTAGCAGTCACTGCTTTTTTACTATTATCCCAACTCACAAGCATATTGAACTTTTGAAAGATAAGTCGAAACGGTACATATGTAACCCCCGCGTAGCCTACCCCAGCAAAGATGTCCAACTTCTCATTATTAAAATAAACTGCCGGTTTTTCAGAAGAAGCATAGATTGTAGATGTGCTCACTGTACAGAAAATGAGCAGCAAGCAAGCGATCGTTACACTCTTACATGTTTTCATTGCAATCCTCCTAGTATGTAATATGAATTGGATATGGTTATACTTATGCGGTTGTGCTTTATTGTATGATACTTATCATTATAATATCTACTGATCCCTTCTATATCAGCTTTGGATGTAAGCAATACGTATTCTCTGTTGCGTTTTAACATATAAAAGCACAGAAAAAGACCGCTTTTTCGGATTGATCGTGATGTCAGGGAAGAAATCCGAAAAAGCGGTCTATAATTATGTTTAAAATACAGATTCATTATGTCGAGGAAAGAAAATTGCGAAGAAGATAGAGGATATTTTCGATACAAGTGGACTTACGCCTTGATAATAATAATGACACCACGATCCATGGTATTGGACATCGACTTACCTCCTTTGACTGCGAAATAGGATGGATACGTTGTTATTCACAGGGATAGATTACTTAATGATGATGATTACATTGCGTTGGTTTGTCATGTGTGTTCCCTCCTTTACTTTAAAATTGAACCTGCTATTTTGCCTACCTGCCAGCACCAACCTTACTTCGTTACGATGATGATCACGCTGCGTTCGTTTGCCATGAGAATTCCCTCCTTCACCTTAAAATCGAACCTCCTACTTTGCATACTTACCAACACCAACCTTACTTCGTCACGATGATGATTACACTGCGTTCGTTTGTCATGTGGAGTCCCTCCTTCGCTTCAAAATCGAACCTGCTACTTTGCCTACCTACCAACACCAACCTTACTTCGTCACGATGATGATCACGCTGCGTTCGTTTGCCATGAGAATTCCCTCCTTCACCTTAAAATCGAACCTGCTACTTTGCCTACCTACCAACACTAACCTTACTTCGTCACGATGATGATTACGTTACGCTCGTTTGTCATGTGGAGTCCCTCCTTCGCTTCAAAATCGAACCTGACACTTTACTCACCTACCAACACCCACCTTACTTCGTCACGATGATGATTACGTTACGCTCATTTGTCATGTAGATTCCCTCCTTCACCTTAAAATCAAACCTGCTAATCTGCCCAACTACCAACCCTAACCTTACTTCGTCACGATGATGATCACGTTGCGTTCATTTGTCATGGGGATTCCCTCCTTCACCTTAAAATCGAACCTCCTACTTTGCGCACCTACCAGCACCGGCCTTACTTCGTTACAATGATGATCACGCTACGCTCGTTTGTCATGAGTGTTCCCTCCTTCGCTTCAAAATCGAACCTGACACTTTGCACACCTACCAACACCAAACTTACTTCGTCACGATGATGATCACGTTACGCTCGTTTGTCATGTGGAGTCCCTCCTTCACTTTAAAATCGAACCTGACACTTTACCCACCTACCAACACCCCCCCTTACTTCGTTACGATGATGATCACGTTACGCTCGTTTGTCATGCCGCTCACCTCCTTGATGGAATATCAGTTGCCACTTTGCTCACGCTGTTAGTCAGCGTGCTATCGCATACGGCTTGAGCTTAGATGGATATACAACCGCAGATTTTAAAATGCTATACATGTACATATCGCGATGCTCGCCTTCGCGGTAGACATGATCACGCAGCACACCCTCCTGTTCAAAGCCAAAGGAGTGGATCAGGCGCATCGCTCCTTCGTTATGCAGATGAACCTCGCCGGACACTTTGCGCAGATTCAGGTAGTTGAAGCAGTATTGCAGGATCAGCTCGGTGACATACGTACCGACTTTTTTACCGACAAATTTTGGTGTCAGCACCAGACCATATTTGCAGCGTTGGTGAATGTAGGATGTCTCGTACAGCATCGCCATACCAGCACGTTCGCCGTTTACTTTGACGATAAACATCTTGTTGTCGCCGGATTCAAATACCGCCACCGTCTTGTCGATGCTACCTGCGGAGATTGGGTAATCCGACGGCTCCAAGGCGTTCATGACGACTGTCGGGCTATTGTACAGCTGCAACAAAAATCCTTTATCGGCTTCCTCGACACCAACCAGCACAATACCTTGCTCTGCATTCATCAACATAAGAATCCCTCCATTATTTAAATTGGGTATAATCATCCATCGCGGTCTAGCCTGCTTGCATTACCTAACGTAAAGCTGTCTAACGCTGTATGACAGCAGGCACAACGGCATGTTCAGGATGTGGATTCCAGATGAGTGGGCCGGTGACACTGCGCAATAATGATGGATCGTCACTCTAAAGCGGATCGTTGCTGTACCTATGTTGGATGTAGATGGAATCGTTATTCACAGATGAGCAGTTTGCAAATGAACGGCTAACGACTTGCTTACCGGTGAACGATCATTTACGAAACGAACAACAGCAGCGGTTATTCTGCCAATCCCAGCACGGCAGGCGTCATATCCTTTGCTGGCGGCATGGCACGAGTATGCTTGTTAAGCAGCCAGTACGCCGAGTTGATCACGACAATCACACCGCAGGAGATGATCAGTACCGAATTACCTGCCCATGCTCCAAGTACTCCACCGAGAATGGCTCCAAGCGGTGCGATGGCGGCGGATAATCCGATAACGGCTGCCATGACTCGTCCGATGAGCTGCGGCGGTACGATGGATTGGATCATGACTTGAGACAGTACGTTGATCATGCCCGCTGGAATCCAGCCGATGGCGAATAGCGCAATTGCCATCCACGCCGAAGGTACAAGACCGGTGAACATCCAGCACAGCCCGCAGATGAAGATGAGTAGACAGTACAGCAAGCCCATTTTGAAGCGGTACAGCTTGAGCATGGAAGCAGCGTATGAACCGGTTACGATCCCAACTCCCGCAGCAGCCATGAAGAATCCGTAGTATTGCGGCCCTCCCCAGCTTTCACCAAATGCGGGTAGTACTGCATAGATGGAAACACCGGCGAGATTGACGAAGATGATGCCGAGCAGCATGCGGGTGAAGACGGGTTTTTTCAATACATCCAGCCCTTCGCGCAAATCGCTCATATATTGGCGGAATACGGTTTGCAGAGTCGGTCGTGCCGTAACTGGCTGTTCCGCTTCAGATGTAGAGGAACTTTGATCGTCAGCCTGTGGAGCATGCTGCTTCTTATTTGCTTGTGGCAAGCGTAGCAGCGTGAACAGCAACGCGGTAAGTATGAAGGTCATGCTGTTCAGATAGAAGACCGATACAGCACCGATGAGGGCGATAACAATACCTGCTAGTGAGTTAAAAGCCGCGTCACTCCCTTGATAGGCGATGGCGAATAATGAATTGCCCCGTGTAAGCTGCTCCTTGGGGAGTACCTTCGGCAGCAAACTCAGCTGGGTCGGATAAATGAATTGATTGAGCAGCGAGATGATTGGCATTAGCGTCAGTACAACAGCGATGGTTAGCAGCTGATAGGAATACAATGCTGGGATAATGAGCAGCAGCACCGCTTGGGTTAGCTGGGTGAAGATCATTAGCCGTTTGGCGGGAAAACGGTCGATCAATGGACCGAGTACGATTTGTGCCAGCGCTGGAAGGGAAGTCAAGAATAGCGCCAAGCCCGTATACAGTGTCGATCCTCCCAGTTGATACACCATCCACATGGCAGCGATGGCGTAGAAGCTATCGCCCATATTGGCTAGAAAACGTCCACTTAGCAGCAGGTTAAAGTTCCAGTTTCGGAATATTGAACTCATGTGACTTTCTCCTTTCATGTTTATTAAATTGTTCGGTCATATTTTTTTGACCGTTTTGGTGAAATAAAAACCTACACTCTTTCAAGTCATAGGTTTGTATTCGGCAGCCGTCGTGCATCACGGTTATAACGCGTCATGCGGTCCTTCTTCTCGACCTGCCTTGCTGTCGTATCTGCGACGTTCGTTGCAGATGCGTGTGACACTTTCAGTTGTCAATGAGCTTCAATCGGCAACTTTAGCTGTACTCAGCTCTGCCCACTGAATCTTCACTTCATAGCTAGACGTTTCACCATCTCCGCCCTTGCCATTCAGTTCCTTGTACAAACGATCCACGCCATCCAAGAATTGCTGGAGCGATTCGGCGTTACCTTCAAATTGGTAATCCTTCTTCGTCAGCTGCGGTACACCGCTGAAGCTGAGCAAATCCTCGCTTGGAATGATTGCCTTCGCAATCGGGCTGTAGAACTTTTGCAAAATTCCATTCTTTTCTTCCCGACGGACCACTTCGATAATGCCGTTCTTTTCCAGCTCTTGTAGATGGTAATGAATTTTGGAGCGGGATAGATCCATCTTCTCCGCCAGTTGTTGACCGGTCATTGGCTCTCTGCCTAGATGATACAGCAGTTGAACCCGGAATGGATCGCTGACTGCGCGTAGTTGGTTTAACTCATCAATAATCAGAACATCTTTCATTTGCAACTCACTCCCACTTTTTTGAAACCGTCAGTTTTGTTTGACCGTGTTGTTTGATTGTATTGTATGATTTTGGAAGTAGTATTGTCAACAGGTTTTTGGATTTTTTTTCAAATTATTTTTTACAGGGTTTGGAAACGAAATTGCTGGGCTATCTACACGCTGAATCTTAGAGAAGGAAAAGGTTATAGCTACGTGTAGATTTCCAGTATACTGGAATGGTTGCAGCCCAATCCTGAAAGAGTGAGAGGAGTCGAAATACGATGGCGCATTCCCTTTATCATCGTTCCGTGTGGAACGAGCAGAGCAGTGAGCAGCGGTTGGAATGGTTGAAGCAGTTGGAACAGCAGCTTCCAGCTGGATTTGTACTCCAACGGTTGGAGACATTTAACCGTTATGGACAGACGATGGAGATAGGAATTTTTACATATGAAGACTGTGAATTTGTATATGTTCCCGGCGATACGGTGACACTAGGCTGGGATCAGTGGCCGCTGGAGCTGGATCAAGCATCACGGGATGATCTGGAAGCAGGCTTGAGCGAACTGGATTTGGAGGTTGATGAAGCGGGTCCGATGATCCGGCAGCAAATGTCGCCGATGCGACAGATTGATGTGGCGGCAATGCTGGTAGAACGGCAGACGCATTCGGTTGGCTGGGAGCGGTATGAACCAGAGGAGCTAGATCCACAGGAGGATGACGATATTTTGGAGGCACTAGAGAGATTCCGAGCGGCATCTCACAGCAGCTACGAAATCGACCAGACCTGTCTACTAGAGCGGGACGGCGAACAGGTGAAGCTGTATCTATTTGACGAGAGCGAAGATGTACAGGAATGGACCGAGGAGCATCTATCAGCGCCGTTTGCCTTGCTAACAGAGGATGAATGGGAATATGTATATGGTGGTGGATGCCGGACATTGTTTCCGTGGGGAAACAGCTTTGATTATACGATGAATGTGCGGCATTTTGGCGATCTGACGGAGTATCAGACGGCGAATGATGCAGAATCGGAAGCAGCGGCAAATGACGTTCCTTCCACCTCCAATCGTCAAACGCGTCTCTACGATCTGGAGCTGCCCAATGCCTTTGGGCTTTATTTTGCTGGCGACCCGTACCAGTATGAGCTAACTCTACAAGCGGACGGACAGGAGCTGGATAAAGGTGGCGATGGCGGTAGTGCCATCTGCGGCGGTGTAGGCGTTATGCTGAGCTATCTGCCAGTGGCGACCTATTATCGCAATCCGTATCAAGAGGATTTGGATTGGTCCGAGCGCATCGGCTATATGCGGTATCGCCGGATTGTGCGGCTGGAAGATCAATAACCTTTATCATCGCCTATATGCGGTATCGCCGGATTGTGCGGCTGGAAGATCAATAACCTTTATCATCGCCTATCCCTTTCCTTGATCAGTGAGGTGGCTGCGCATACGTTCGCGTAATGTACCTAGGAAAGCAGTCTTTCTCCATAGATATAAGGCATAACACATAAAAGGAGATACAAAAACCCCCGTCCGCATCTATGCGAACGGGGGTTTTACGATAATATCCTGTATGCTTATACGATCAAGTAGCAGGACACAAGCATATAGAATGATATAAGAATGAATCCATATCCTTACACCGGAGCCGGAACAGGTACACTTTCTGTGGTTTCCGGTTCGTCGTGTTGAACAAGTGCGTGTTTCTCCCATGCTCTGCTCTTCCAGCGGAAGTACATAATGACCGCACGTGTCCATTCATCGGCTGCAATCGCCAGCCAGATGCCTGCCAGACCAAGATTCATTTTGAAAACGAACAGGTAGCCCAGCGGCAGACTCATACACACCATCGAGATCAGTCCCATGTACACCGGGAACTTGGCATCACCGGATGCACGCAAGGAGTTGATAATAACGATATTGCATGTACGACCAGTTTCCAGTAGGAAGCTGAGCAGGATGACCTGTGACGCCATACGGATAATTTCTGGATTGCTAGTAAACATACCGATCAGCGGCTCGCGCAGCAGGATAATGATCACATCCATGACCAGCGTAGCAGCCATCGCCCATTTTACACTTTTCCAAACGCGATGGTAGGCTTCATCCTTACGACGTGCACCGACCAAACGACCGACGATGATCGCTGTACCCATACCAATTGCAATACTGAACAGATAGATAAAGGTGGAGATGTTATTGGCATATTGACGCGAAGCCATTGCTTCACTGCCTAGATATGTTACATAGAAGACGAACACGAGCTGGCACAATTGATACATAATTTGCTCAACAGCGGACGGAACGCCGATTTTCAAAATTTTCATGACATATTCTTTGGACATTTTGAAGTAGTCGCCGATCATGATGCGTACTTCCATCACGCGGTACATGAGCCAGAAGAAGATCAGTACACAGACGAGACGGCTGACGATGGTCGAGATGGCAGCACCTTGCACGCCCATTTGCGGCAGACCCCAGTGACCGAAGATCAGCAGATAGTTCAAGCCGATGTGCAGCACGTTCATAAAGACCGAGACGAACATCGTTTCTTTCGTAAACCCGTACGTACGGATCACCGCCGCCAATGTGTTGATCAGCGCTTGTAAGAAGATCGCGCCGCCGACAATGGCGATATAGCTCTCAGCAAGTGCCAAAATATCGCCTTGCAAGTGCATAGCTTGCATAATATGACTACCAAACAGCAAGAAGGTGCCACTGAGCAGCAAACCGACCGACAGATTCAGTGTAATGGCAACCGCCGTAATGCGGCTTGCCTCCAACAGCTTACGTGATCCGATATACTGGGATACAACGATTGCTGCCCCGTTACCGATCACCTCTAGTACCAGTATTGCGATTGAAATGACTTGGTTGGATGTACCAACCGCTGCAACGGCGTTATCGGACACGTCGCTCAGCATTAATGTATCGACAATCCCCATTAGCATAAATAAGAATACTTCGAGGAAAATCGGCCATGTGAGTTTGAATAGGTTAAATTGTTTGTCTGCGGCTGGAGCTGTGTTTTGTGTAGGGTTCATAGCGCTCATGATGTCACCTTCCTTTTGCTTGTTTCTTGTGATTACATCTTGCATATAGCAGTCTACGCTGCAAAAAACCTTCTGGTCAAAACCACCGTTTTGCGTGAAGGTTTATAGGCTGTTCCGACGGGCATCTCGTAAAACTCAATGTATCTTAGCACATCCATTTTCACATTGCACTACTAAAATTGAAATTTTCTGAAAAATTTACAGACTTTTTGATTCAGCCCTTTTGTGCAAGGGTATATACATTGTTTATGTGAAAAAATACGCATGAATACCGACGATTTTCATGATTTTCACAAGTCGACAAGATAGCAAAAAAGGCATCGTATCTTCTCCTGATAGATCAGGGAAAACGATGCCTGTTTGTATTGTAATCGCTTATTTGCACGCATTTGTTAACATAACTTCATGAAAATGATACATGGATGCGCGTTCTATTCTCCATTATGAAAGAAAATGACGTGTTAGCTGTTGGGTTTCTTCTATATGAAGAATATACTGCACCATTGCACTGCCGAAATACGTTCGATATTTTCATTATTGAAAATTATCTGCCGTTCCCATCATTCCATTTCAACGTGTTTGCAGACGCTTCTTGCTACTATTTTTATTGCTCAGCAAGGGTCACAGAAACACTATTGTACCCCGGACGCAGCGACATCGGGTTCCCCTGAATGGATACACCAAATTCATCGCTAACCGTACCGACAAGACTAATGCCGGAGCTGTCGATCTGTACCGCGCCAAAATTCATATTATAGCTAGTGAAGTAAGCAACATATGCGTCACCGACCGTTTGCAAATCTGCTTGGGTGCTATAGACGAGCAGCAGTTGCTTTTTGCCGCCAACGGCTTGCTGAACGAGCTTGATCTTGGTTGCATCGGCTGGGAAAGGGAAGTCTGCGGACAGGTAAGGATTTTGGATCGTGCCGGTGGTCATACCAATAGAAGAAGAAGTTGAAGGAACCGGGGCGGCATTATCACTCACACTGTCAATAGGACCGGGCAGTACTTCTACCGGCGCAGTGACTCCTTTGGATAATGTATTGGAGCTACTAGACTTGGACGTAGCAGAACTGGAAGAACTGCTGGTTGAAGGGTCGGATGTGCTACTACTGGAAGTATTGTCGGCTGATGCAGTGGGGGAAGCAGTATTGGAAGAAACGGCTTTCTGCTCGGTATACGTATCCGAATCAGTCGTCGCACCGCCAATCATAACTTTATTATTCACGGCATCGTACAACACCGATGTATTCAGCGATTCGCCAATCGAACGAATAGGCAGGTAGGTGGTGCCTTCATACGTAATCGGCGCCAGTTTATCACCAGTAGCACTAACCGGTGTGTAGGCTTTGCCTTTCACTTCGACCTGAATCGCGTGGTTTTTGAATGCTTGTACTTTTTCTAATTTGGTACCGGCATATACGCCTGCGGAGCTGGACAGCAAGATACCTGCCAGCGTCATGGGAATCAGCCATTTTGCTTTTTTCATAAGTTGTCCTCCTGTTGGCTTCCTGATTCGCCGTCAACGGTAGGGATAGAGTGTGTCTGTCGGCAATTCACATGGATACATGGTGATATTAATATCGGCTGAATACACACAAAGAATTATATGTTATCAATGGATTATATTGTCATCTTTAAAAATAATAAAAGCCGGTACAGCAACGGATACACCGTGCGACCGACTTTTATTATTTGAAGATTCCTCTAATAGACATCCAAACTCGTGTCATTTACGTTTCATTAAGACAAGTGGTTGGTGAGACACCGTTCTTCAATCTTCCTCTCGATGCTGCCGATAGCGTTCGGCTTGGTCATGAATATGACGATCATAGCCATTTCGGTGCATCCACACTCCATTATTGACGCTTGCCAACTGTCCCAATCCAAAAGCAACCGCCAAAATCAGAAAAATCAAACCGTACGCGTACATGAAATATCCGAAATAAAAGCAGGCGACAATGCCTGCCAGTATCAACAGCAGTGTGATCAGCAGGACGCGGATCATGATTTTTCTCATCGTTGTTCTCCTCTGTTTCGTACTTCTCTGCCATGTGTAAAAAGCCGCTAGCAAGCGGGTCTTGCCTCTCTGTCGTTCCTGTTGCTTATAGAGCCATACGTACCTGTTTTTATTTTAACAAAATTGGGCAAAATTTAGCATGACTTTTTGCGTGCGAGGAGTATAATGATATACGCTGTTCTATCCAGCGTCTAAGCGATGGAACAGTGCGTGAATTGTGCCAAATGGGTGTATATAAAAGTTAACGTATGGCATCGTGATTCGCACGAAATGGGATGCTATACCAAAAGGTATAGGTATACATGTATCCGCCGCTTTTTTATACGTTCATATTGACGCAAACCTGTATTATCAGTATGTTGTTAAAGGCATCCAAAAATCGTATTTAAATTTACACAATGAAGGGGTACACACAGATGTTAGGCAAGTTAAAGCGTATCTTAATCGGAAGACCTATGAAATCTGCAGAACTTGAAGCTGAAAAACTGGGCAAGCTGAAAGCACTCGCAATCCTGTCTTCCGATGCGCTATCTTCGGTTGCATACGGAACCGAACAGATTTTGCTCGTATTGATGGTAGCGGGTGTAACCGCACTCTGGTATTCAGTTCCCATCTCTATCGCGGTATTGGGATTGCTCGTCATTCTCGTTATTTCCTACCGCCAGACGATCTTCGCCTATCCAACCGGTGGCGGGGCGTATATCGTCGCCAAGGATAATCTTGGTCAAGTTCCCAGTCTTATCGCGGGTGGCTCGCTGCTCGTCGACTATGTACTAACCGTAGCGGTAAGCTCGTCCGCAGGTACGGATGCAATCACGTCCGCCTTTCCTGCATTGCATGATCATCGGGTATTGATTGCGCTGATCATGATCGTATTTTTGACACTAATGAATCTTCGCGGGGTGACCGAATCGGCATCCGTGCTGGCGATTCCGATTTACCTGTTCGTGATCTCTATCTTTTTCCTGATTATTAGCGGTATCTTCAAATATATGACCGGAGGCATCGTAGCCGCCACACCGGAATTGACGACAACCGTGTCCAATGTCAGTCTATTCTTGTTATTGAAGGCATTTAGTTCCGGTTGTTCGGCGCTGACCGGGGTTGAAGCGGTATCCAATGCGATTCCAAACTTCCGTCAGCCTGCTGAACGCAATGCAGCTGCAACACTCGTTATGATGGGTGTGATTCTCGGTAGTATGTTTATCGGGATCAGCTTGCTCGCCTACTGGTACGGCATCAGCCCGCGTGCGACGGAAACCGTCATTTCGCAAATTGCGCGTATGACCTTCGGCAGCGGTGTGGTCTACTTTATTATTCAGGGGGTTACTGCCCTTATCCTGTTCTTAGCAGCGAATACCGCCTACTCGGCATTCCCGCTGCTGGCATTCATGCTTGCCAAGGACAAATACATGCCGCATATGTTTATGGTGCGCGGTGACCGTCTTGGCTTCTCGAACGGTATCATTTTCCTCAGTCTGGCGTCGGCATTGCTCGTTATCGTGTTCCACGGTGAAACGGACAGTCTGATTCCACTGTATGCAGTCGGTGTATTCATTCCGTTTACATTGTCTCAGCTTGGGATGATGATTCGCTGGATCAAGCACAAACCAGCACATTGGGTACTGAAGCTGATCATCAATACAATCGGTATGCTAACTACGCTGTCGATTACACTGATCTTCATCTTCACGAAGTTTGCGCAAGTATGGATCATCTTCATCTTCCTGCCAATCGTCGTGTATCTGTTCTACAAAATCTATATCCACTATCGTAATACGGCAGAACAGCTTCGGATCGATCTGGATACCGACAAACCGCAAGCCAAAGGCAATACGATTATCATTCCGGTAGCTGGCATTACGCAGGTCGTCAAAAATACGATCAGCTATGCGCAGACGCTCTCTCCGAATGTCGTCGCTGTCTATGTCGGTTTTGACGAAGAATCGACCGAAAAGATGGAACGCAAATGGGAGCAATGGAATCCGGGCGTTCGTCTGATCGTACTTCGTTCTCGGTATCGCAGTATTCTCGGTCCATTGCGCCGGTTTATTGATACGGTCGAATGGAAACAGGGCGAGAAGGATCATATTACGATTCTGATTCCGCAGTTCGTCACCAAGCACTGGTGGGAAAGCATTCTGCATAACCAGACCAGTCTGCTGATGCGTGCGTATCTGATCAACTACAAGGATGTCGTGGTAGCGACTGTACCATTCCATTTGAAAAACTAGACCGATCTTCATACCGACTTCTTGTTACTATAGAGTCGTGATGGTATCGTAATGTAGGATCACACTGCTGTTCGTTCACATTCTATGTATCATCTAAGCCGCATCTCGGATATTGTGCCGGAATGCGGCTTTTTTATATGCTTTCCTGCGCCTTCTTTTTACAAATTTTGTAGGATGATGGATCACATAATGCTAAAATGGGTACAGATAGACGAGGATTACACAAGGACGATATTCCAACTGGAGGGATCATGATGAATACGAAACGAACAACTGCACTATCTGCTGTAGCCGCACTGGGCATCATCTTGTCGGTTCCCGCATATGCGTCTGCTTCATCCAATTTGACCGTTCCGGCAGTGAGTGAGGCGACTGTGGCAGCACCTACCGCTCCTACAGCCCCAACCACACCATCTACACCATCAATTTCATCCAGTTCTAGCAGCTCTAGTAATTCCAGCTCCGGCAACAGTTCCAGCTCATCCAGTAGCAGCAGTAGCCAGAATTTGAGCCAGCGACTGGTAAATATAGCGGGCTTTAGCACAGCCAAGCAGTTTACCGGTTATTACATCAACCTTCAGCGCGCCGTAGCTAACGGCAATCGCAATGCAGTGGCGAAACGTGTATCCTTTCCGCTGACGGTGAATGCTAGCAATGGCACACGCCGCAGCATTTTGAACGAATCGCAATTTCTGAACGAATACACCTCCATCATGACATCCAGCGTACGTCAGGCATTGGCGAAGCAAAATGTGAATGATGTGCTGGTCAATGCAAGAGGGGTCAGTGTTGGCAATGGTACACTGTGGATCAGCCCGATCAATGATCGTCCGGGCATTTACGCTGTGAATCAGTAAGGTATATCTATATCGTTATGAGATGAACGTCGAGCAGCAATGAATGTTAGTATATGAAAAAGAGCAGACCTTTTGCGGTCTGCTCTTTTTATATATGTTCTTCTCTATTTTACGTGTTTCCTTTTCTTATAAGTAGTTCTTTACAATACTACTCGTCTACTTCTGTCACTCCACCGTTCGACCACTGGCACTCAGCGCCTGATGGCGTGCTTGTATTGCTGAGGAAGGATCGGATACTGAAGCTTGCGGCGTTTGCTGCTTCAATTGCTTTTGGCGAAATAGCGATTGCAATGACTCGAAGTTGGTCAAAACCACTCCGAACAATACCACCACTGCTCCTGCTGCCACTAACCAGCTCAGTGGTTCTCCATAGAACAGCCAACCAAATACCAATGCTAGTACGGGCGAAATGTACAGCCATGTCGATGGGAATACCGGATTGGTGCGCGACACCAGCCAGTAAAATAAAGTATGCCCACCCATCGAGCCAACAACGATCAGGTAGATCAGCGAGCCGATGGCAGACGGTGACATCATCGCTTGTAGATGAATATCGTTATGCTCGGTGATCAATGACAAGACCAGCAGCATCCAACCGCCGTGCATAAGTTGGGCAGCATTTTGTGAAATAGGCGAGATGTGCTTCATATCGGTACTTGCCTTTTTGGAATACACTGCGCCGCTGGCATAGCCAATCTCCCCTATAATGACAACCGCACAGGCGATCATCCACAGCATATGTACATTGCCGGACAATCCGGGCAGCATTAGCAGACCAACGCCTGCCAGTCCGATCACTGCACCAACAAAGGCAAGCGCAGGCACTTTAACCTTTAACACAATAGCGCGAATCAACAGCACCATCGCCGGACCCGTTGCCGACAATAGCGCGCCAACGCCAGAGGTCACATACTGCTCTGCCCAGTACAACGCTGCAAATGTAATAAAGGTCATACTTCCACCGAGCAGCAGCGTCTCCTTACGCCAGAATGCCGAAAAGCTGGCTTTGCCGCTTAATCGCATAATGATCATCAGAATCAAACCCGCCAGAAAAAAGCGCACCCCTGCACTCCAGAATGGTGGCAAGCCTGCGTCCACTCCCACCTTGATTGCCAGAAACGTCGTGCTAAAGATCAAGCACATGATGGCATAGCCCAGCATAATCATCTGTCATTCCTCCTCTTTGTTCTGTTATTGTAAAGGAGACACAATAGAACAGATGGAGTAAGACAGAACAGTTTCTGTTCTGCGTACTTATTCAACGTATTATGATGAACGTACACCTAGCAGGGGCGAGCCTTATATATCGGTATGTTAACGACACTGTCGATTACATGATCTTCATCTTATGAGGAGCATCTGCTGCTAGCAGATACGTAAGCATTTCTATGAATCTACACCAACCGCATCATGTTAGATAGAAGCATGATGTTAGACGTACATGTTAGATATGAATTGGAAAGGAAGTCGAACAGCATGACATCTTCACGCTCTCGTTCCCAGCAAAGCAGTAGCTCTGGCAGCCTATCTATCGCATCCGATAGCCGTCACTCGTTTCGCCAGATTAGTGCCTATATCGAAGCACGCATTGGACGCGGTGACTGGCAGGCGCATGAGCGATTGCCATCGGTACGCCAGTTATCGCAGGACAGCGGTATGCACCGATTGACCGTATTCAAAGCCTACCAACAGCTCAAAGATCAGGGCACGATCTACGCGCGCAACAAATCTGGATATTATGTCGCTCCACCTGCTGTGCACCAAATGACCAATGAAAATGAGCTAGAGCCTGCGCTATTTGAAGGCAATATGGGCGAATTGCATCGACTTCCGGCACGATACCAATTTTCGCAAGCATTGATCGATCCGAATCTGCTGCCCAATCATTATTTTGCTGAATATACCAAAAAGGTATTTGATCTGTATCCGAAGCTGCTAGGCATGTATGCTCATGTGCAGGGTGATTTGGAGCTGCGCCAATTGTTGGCACGATATTTTAGCCGCAATTCTCGATTCCATATTGATCCGTCCGAGCTGCTCATTGCCAGCGGCGCGCAGCAGGCGATTCATCTGATCGCTGAAGCATGGATTCGTCCGGGCGATTATGTGGTGATCGAGTCGCCGACCTATGCGACGGCACTGGATGTCTTTCGGCAAAAGGGCGCTCGTCTACTCACTGTTGATATTGACCACAATGGCTACCGGATGGAGCAGATCGAACAGATCATGCAGCGCTATAAGCCGCGTCTGTTCTATGTGAATCCGACCTTTCATAATCCGACGGGGCTGTGCATTCCTGCCGAGCAGCGCAAGCAGGTCGTCGATCTGGCAGCGCAGCATCAATGTCTGCTGATTGAGGACGATACATGCAGCGATATTTACTTTGACCAGCAGCCACCGCCACCGATGTTCGCATATGATACCGAAGGCTATACCATCCATATTCGCAGCTTTAGCAAATACATCTCGCCCGGTCTGCGGATCGCCTGTATCGCAGCGCGACAGCCGTGGTTCAAGGCGCTGCTATCCGCCAAATCACTTGTGGACGGCGGTACACCGCTGCTCAATCAGAAGGTGTTTTTGCATTATTTTATGTCGGATCGGCTGCATCGTCATCTGGATACATTGCGGGTTGCGCTGCGGATTCGCAAAGAGATTATGCAGCAGGAATTGCAGCAAACGGGCTGGGAATATAACGAGCCACAGGGCGGACTCAGTCTATGGGTGAAGCTGCCGGATCATCTGTCTGTGCCGCGACTGCTTAGCCGCTGCTTGGAGCGTCAGATTAGTTTTGTGCCGGGTGCATTATTTGAGCATAATGACCAACGTTCGCAGCAGCAGATTCGGCTCAGCTTCTCCTTTGCCAGCGAGCAGCAGATTCGCGATGGTATCCGTGAATTGGTAGACATCGCTCGCGAGCTGGATAATTAGAAAATGGAACAATGAGAAGTCTGCAACGGGCAGATCACATAGCGGCTGGAAGCCTCATTGTGAGACTCCGACTACACCATTCAATGGCGTGCACTGACGATACAATCCGATAAAAAGGTACGGCAAAAAAGCAGATCATGATCCATTTTTTTCAGAATTATACGTCTTTTTTGAAAAAAACAGGGATCTGCGCCGTGCCTTTTTTTGTTGTTTTTGATCAAACTAACGTTGCTTTAGATGCTGGTAGATTCGATTACAAGTTTGAATGACAGCACAATATAAGCCTTGGAGGGCTAGATTTTCAATAGATTGATTAGGCTTGAATCGGTGCTTACGATGTTTATTTCCACTGTGATTTTGCTGATATTGAGCTAGTCTTTTTTGGGCTTTCTAGCCGATTTTTTGCATCGAAATGGAATGTTTTTTGATGCCTTACCGCTACATAAGGATATGATTTTCTCCATATGATGATGCCAAAAAGCTAGTATTTATTTTCGTTTTCCATTCATTTGTTAGTCGTTTTTCTTTTGTTTTCCGTGTCATTCCTCTTCGTTTTCCTTCTCTGTTACTCGTTGTTCTACTACATGTACATCCGTACTCGAAGTGTTTTGGAGATCATTGCAGTGCCATTTTGCTATAACCATTCTGCTTCGATACACCATACGAGGTGATAGGTTTGCCACTCCTATCCCCATTATTTTCATGCTGAAAAATCGTTACAAACAGATTGCTTTACCCGTCATGATCATCATTGCCCGGGTAATATTGCGTTCATAATAACTTCCTTTCTGTCGCTTCTTGTTGTGGGTTAATGCTTGATTACAGATAACCAATTGCTGATTCTTCCGATGAATCCTGCATGGTTCTTCGTTCATTATAAGGATGGATTGACCGTCAACAAGCGCAACAGCGCTCATTCCTTTTTTACTGCAATTCGAGACTAGCTGGTGCCAGTTGGAGTGTTCCGTTCTCATACTTGTACTCGGCGTCGAGTTCGCCAATATACGTCATCATGCCGACTTGCAGTGAGTATGTCGCAGACAATGTATTGCCTTGGACATCATATTGCTGTACCGCACCACCTGTCACGGGTGCATTGCCCTGCGTTACATCTGGCTGCTCTGCCAGCTGCTTGAGCGGGATCTGACTGGTTTTGCCGTTTAACGTAAGCTCCAGATTGCTGCCTTGTACAGTGGAGCTGAATTGATTGTCGATTGCTTCCTTCAACGATTGAACCGGAATGCTGTCACCATTCTGGCGGAATACGTGTACTGTATTGGTTTCGACTCCGGTGCCATAGCCGGACGTCAGATTAATGATCCATTCTTTCTGTCCATCACCATCCAGATCGGCGGTGAAAATCTGCGGAGCATAGGTCGGGTTCTGTACCTGTGTGCCAGACAGGCTACATTGGAAGACCGATGTACGCAGAGTCAATTGTTCATACATGCCCTCCTCGTCAGCGATACCATCGATTTGCACACCGAGATCGCTATCCGATGCGATGATTTGACGATTGCCACGATCGTCGTCGCCGATTGCTTCGTCGTTATCACTCACCGTATCGCTCACAGCAACTGCGTTGTTTGGAACCGACTGGTTCGCCATACTGGCTTGATTCTGGCACGATTGCAAGCGTGCCGCCGATACCGTTTCAATACATACTGCACTCAAAATCAAAGCCAAAAACAGCCATTTTTTCATATTCTTTTTTATATTCAAAGGATTGCCTCCTGAAGGATTACACTGATAATATTACAAGTTAAGGCTCCGCTTCGGAAAATCAGACAGTGCGGAGCAGCCTGTCTGACTGGATTATTCGGTTTCTACTTCTATGCTAAGGCTTATTAACCATAATTACCAGAAAAAATTGAAAATTTCCGAACAACAATTCAAAATTGGAGCGTTGTATCATAATATAGAACAAACGCTCCTAGTTTCGATTCCTTGATCCATCTTTTTCGTCTGTTATCCGATGTGTATATACGGAAATAGACGATCCATTCGCTCTTATCACATCACCCTCTGCAAAGGAGAATTCATACGTGCTTACCATTCGTGAAATGAACATCACTGACTACAAAGATATGATTCAGCTCTGGCAAAACACCGAAGGAATGGCATTAAGTGAAGCCGATTCCCAAGACCACATTCAGCGTTATCTGGAACGCAATGCTGGTTGCTGTTATGTAGCTGTCCACACCTATGAAGACCGACATGAACTGGTCGGTACACTGCTTGCCGGGCATGACGGTAGACGCGCGTATCTGTATCATATGGCTGTGCATCCCACCTGTCGCGGTCAGGGTATTGCTCGCAAAATGCTGGATGCCAGTACAGCAGCGCTCGCAGCGCAAGGCATTCACAAAGCGCATCTATTCGTTATGGACAGCAACACCAACGGACAGCAATTTTGGAGCGCCAGCGGCTGGCAAAAGCGCGAGACATTTGGTGTATTTTCCAAAGACCTGTAATACGGCATACACATACATTATGCAAAGCTGACTACGAAGCTATACAAGCACATCCGTACCATACACAAAACAAGCCCTTCCGATCTTATGAACGGAAAGGCTTGCTTCTAGAATGAGCATCCTATAGTCATTTTCCTTCGCAGAGATTCCTTCAACAAAGATTATTTCAACAGATAGCGCTTGAATCCCGTTACAGCAATCGTAAACAAAATCCAGTAAATTACGCCTCCAAGCAGAAGGTATTGGTAGATCATCATTCGATTCATACTTTCACTGCTATTCGTGCCAAACATCGCCAACCATATGATCAATAACACCGGAGCCGACATAATGGTCAGAAACGTTCCCCATCCATTCCGAAAAATTCCTTTGAAATCCTTCAGGCTAAAAATCGTTCCATACAAAATGCAAATGATAGCGATCAGAACCAAAGCACTGAACGCAGCTCCCATCCATAGCCCACCTGCAACAAAGGAAGCACTAAATAACAGCGTATACGCCGCACTGCGCATGATATTCTGGCGGATGCTCACTTGTTCACCTCTGCTAAACCATTGAATGCCCTGTATGACGGCACTGGTGTACAGAATACAAAGGAAGATAAGATTGAACGCCAGATCCATTTGATCATATCTATCTAGTAATATCGTATACATGCCCGCCATCAATACGCCTAGAACAACGACACTCGCACTCATTTTCCATGAAGGTTTCCAGTTCATTGTGATGTCTCCCGTCTATATGTATTGTTGTTGTCTATGTACTGCTTCTCTTCGATTCGATCTCTTCATGCTCGCTTCTGCTTCTTCTTACTTATACGCACACCTACATTTACTTACATCCACATTATACCTTTTATCCCTATCAACGCCAACTACACAGACGCTAACAACGCATTGTATCATCCTATGATGTAGAAGAAGATATGGAATATTGCACTTTTACCAGTGCATCCTTTACGCTATGATTAGAGCAACATGGAAGTGGAACGAAGGGAGCGGATCAGGATGAACAATAGCATAACGCAAAATGTGATTATTACGCGTAATAAGCTGCGCCGCGATACATTGATCTCAGTGCTGGATGAATTTGACGGCAAGATCATGCAGCTGGATACCGATAAACGGGCGGAAAAGTATCGCAAAATGTCGCAATCGGCATTTTCGTTTTTTCGCGGGAGTGCGTATTTGTTCTATTTTGACGCAACCCGGCATTATTTTCCGTATCATACACCAGTAGAGCGACCGACGTGGATTCAAGGGGATTTGCATTTTGAGAATTTTGGCGCATTTCGTAATGAGTCCGGCGAGATCGTCTATGATGTAAATGATTTTGACGAGGGGTATGTAGGCTCATATCTGTACGATGTGCTGCGTATGTCGGTTAGTATTGCGCTTGTGGCTCGGCAGCTGGGATACGATCAAGCTCAGCAATTGGATGTGTTAGAGCATTATGCCCGCTGTTATTACAAGCAGATTCACCGCTTTGCACAAAAAAAGGATGATCCGGGCAAATACGTTATGGATGAGAAGCACGCTAGCGGTCCAGTTCGCAAGTTGCTACGCAAGCTAGAGAAACGCCGTCAGGGACATTTTCTGGAAAAGGTAACGGCGGTCATGCAGAGCGACCGTGTCTTTTTGGAAAATAGTGAGCTGGTCGTGCCCTCTGCTCAAGAACAGCAGCTGCTAGAGCAGGCATGGAGTGATTACCAGCAGACTTTATTGTGCTGCGAGGATGATGTGAACCATTACCGGATCAAGGATATTGCGATCAAGCATGGCTCCGGTACGGCATCCATCGGATTGGATCGCTATTATGTACTGATCGAGGGCGGTGCAGCGCAGGAGGGCAACGACGATTTGGTGCTGGAAGTGAAGGAAGTACGCGCACCTGTTCCGGCTTATTTCCTCCCGTATAGCGAATCGTTCTGGCGTACATTTGCCCAGCAGGGCAAGCGCGTGACAACAACGCAGCAGGCAATGCACCATCATGCGGACGCCTATCTCGGCTATATTACGCTCGATGGACGCGACTTCTACGTGCGTGAACGTTCTCCTTACAAAAAACGTCTCAAGCTGGAGCATATTACCGATACCGATTGCATGAACAAAATCCTGTCTGTCATGGGCAGTCTGACTGCCAAAATGCACGCTCGCGCTGATTCTGATCTCAGCAGCGGCATTCTGGATTACCACAGTGAACGCGAAATCGCCAAGGCGATGGGTGACAAGCCGGACGGCTTTGTCCAGCACATCTCCCGCTGGGCGTACGGTTATGCCGATCAGGTAGAAAAGGATTATGCGTTATTCTGCGACTGGTCCGCTTCGTTTCAAACGCCAACCTCCAATGCTGAGTTTGCACGAGTTGAGCAGTGAGGTTGGGGAACTATAAATAACGATAAAGGTATAAAATACCGCAAGCTCGGACTATTCCTATCGTCAGGGCTTGCGGTATTTGCTGTTCCCTATTCAATGAAACGTGTGCTCGTTATCCTGAATGTTACTCAACGACTAACCTGAGCAGGCTCCTGCAATTACCAGTTATAAATATAAGTTATCTGTTATCTGTTAGGAATACAGCACACGATCTGCATCGCTCAAGGTATACTGCGAAGCCAAATAATCACGGCTTTCCTGTGCCAGACGGCGAATGCGCTCCATATCGATACCCACCAGCTTGCCGTGACGTTTCACCGGACGTCCCGCTACGAAGACGGTATCCACATTGGACGCATTGGCGAATTGCACAACCGCCCCAACCGGATCAATCACTGGGAACAGATTGAGTTCATCTGTGCGAATCATGATCACATCGGCTTGATGACCCGGTTTCAAGCATCCGATGCGGTCGTCTAACCGCAGCGCCCGCGCACCTGCCGTGGTAGCGAATTCGAGCGCCTGTCCAGCGAGTACATTCAGCTCGCCCGGCATTTGCCCTTCCGCTAGAATCTGTTCATTCACTCGTGCTCGTTCCGCCTGCAACGCAAATTTCATCTGAGCGAACAGATCGCCCGCAGTCGATGTCACCACATCCACTCCAAGTGTCGGAATGCCGCCCTGCTCTAGGAAAAAGCCAGTCGCTGGATAGCCGTGTCCCATCATCATCTCCACCTCCGGTGTAACGGATAGCGAAGCACCAGCGTCCACGAGCATTTTATATTCATCGGTTGCCATTTTGTTGCCATGCACCATGTTCAAATCCGGTCCTAGCAATCCGGCTTCATACAAGCGTGTTACCGAACGATCCTGTGCTCCCCAGCTGCCAAAGCCGATGTGCATCGAACAGACCGCATGCAGTTCGCGGGCAATGCCAATCTCCTTCACCGTTGTATCCCAATGACTAAATTCTGGACCACGAATCGCTAATCCCATCGTCAATAACTGGTTATCTGAAGCAAAATACTGCTTTTTCACTCGATATACATCATCCGAGATGACGAGCTTGCTGTCACGGTTCCAATATTCCGTCTCCCCATTGACCCCCATAGCAAATACCGCTCGGATGCCGGATTCCTGCAAGCCGTGGATCAAGGCATCGGTATGCTCCGGCGAATACGGCATACTCCAATCAAGCAGCGTTGTCACGCCTGAATGAAGCGCTTCCAAAGAACCGAGTAGATTAGCAATATAACTATCCTGCGGGCGTAACTTGCTGCCCAAACCGCCATAGTACAAATTTTGCAAATAAACGGGCAACGACCAGTTGGTTCCTGCTGTGCGCACGAGCGACTCCCATACATGCCGATGCGTATCGACCAAGCCCGGCAACACAATCATGCCAGAGGCATCGATCACCTCGTACCCTTCCGATGGCAGCTGAATATCCGTTCCAATCTGTTCAATTGTATTGCCGCGAATCACAACATCCGCTTGTTTCAAAGAACCAAGTGAAGATTCCAGCGTCAACACGGTACCATTTTTCAACATATAGCCTTCATTGTGCATGGAAAAACCCTCCTTGATAAACTGGATAAGATGGATAAATAAGGTATACATCACCATCATATATTATACTAATTATAGTTACAATATAAAAGTTAGTATAATATATAGGAAATGAAATGCTCCCTATACTCTACCTCTCTTGCCCATGATTCCAGTGCAACATTCCATCAAAAAAAAGCCTGCTACCGCAACAACTGCGATAACAGGCTTATTTTTGTTGTAAACATCAGGCTCGTAGGCTCTCCTCCCATTCATATGGCAATACAGGAAGCCTACTTCTTACACCAGCGTATGCTACCATACGATACGTTTGATGATCCCATGACGTTTATTTTACCGAACCGCGCGTTACGCCGCTAATGATCCATTTCTGTGCAAACAGATAGATGATAATTATCGGCAACATTGCCAGCAGGTACGAAGCGAATGCCAGATTGTAGTCTGTATTGAATTGCCCTTGGAAAATGTACTGCACCAGCGGCAGTGTGTACATACTCTGGTCGCTGATAATAATGAGCGGCAGTAAAAAGTCATTATACGTGGATAGACAAACCAGAATCCCCACCGTTGCATTGATCGGCGCCATCAGCGGGAAAATAATACGCCAGAATGTACCCCATGTACTCGCACCATCCACTGTCGCCGCTTCCTCCAATGCCACCGGAATCGAGCGAATATAGCCCACATACACAAACACGTTAAACGCGAGCGCGTACACAGTATGCAAAATGGTCAGCCCGACCAGATTGGTCATATGCAGAGCAGCGGTCAGCTTGACGATCGGCAGCATAATGATCGGAAATGGGATAAACATCGCACTGACAAAGTAGAAATACAGACCTTTGAAAAACTTGCTACGCTCCATATTGCGTCCAATCGCATAAGCGACCATCGAGTTTGTCAGCAGCGTCAGTAGCACCGTTGCAGTTGTAACCATCACACTGTTACGGAACGCTTGGAAGAAGTTGGTCACTTTGATGGCGCTGGCAAAGTTGTCAAACCGCCACTGCGTCGGCAAGCCGAACAGCGATTGCGCCATCTGCTGCGGGTCTTTTAATGCAATCGTTACCGCCATATAGAGCGGGAACAGAATAATAATTGTACCGAGCGCGACCAGAATATTAACTGGCCAATTCGTTTTGGTAAATTCCTTCATTACATATCCATCTCCCTTCTTTGCAGGAAGCGAATTTGCAGAATCGAAATGATGGCAATTACGATAAAGTAGATGACTGAGTTCGCAGACTGATATGCAAACTCTCCGCCCTCAAACCCACCAGTATAGATCAGAAATGAGATCGACTGTGTGGCACGTCCGGGTCCACCGTTGGTCAATGCAACGATCTGGTCAAACACCATCAACGCATTCTTCATCGCCAATACCATATTGATCGTGAAAAATGGAGCGATCAGCGGGAAGGTAATGCTCCAGAACTCGCGCCATTTGCTCGCTCCGTCCAAACTGGATGCTTCATACACATCGCTCGGAATCGTCTGTAACCCAGCAAGATACAAAATCGTATTGAGCGCGATGCCCTGCCAAACAGCAACGATCACGACCCCGATCCAAGCAAGACTTTCGTTACCAAGGATGTTGGTAGACAAGGCGTTGATGCCCAGCGATTGCCCCCAAACGGTAAACACATTGGAGAACAGATAATTGAATATGTAGCCGACGATCAGCACACTGAGGATATTGGGTAGAAAGTAGATTCCTCGGAAGAAGTTGCGGAATCGAATACTTGCATTCAATCCCAGTGCAATGACCAGACTAAAAATGTTCACGAGTATAGTGACCACAACAGCGAACTTGATCGTAAACCAGTACGCGTCACCGACGACATTGTCGGTAAACAGATTGATATAGTTACGCAGTCCGATAAAGTCGTACGTTTGACCGAAGCCGTTGTAATTGGTGAACGAGTAATATACGCCTTGGATTGCTGGTAAGGTCAGGAAAAGAAAAAACAGCAGCACGGCGGGTATCGTCATCCAATAGTAGGTGTACATGCGTTTGGACATAAATAACTCCTTTCTGCTTGGCTGTGGTGGAACAACTTTAGCTTGGATGCGGGGGAGCGCTTCGGGAAGGGATAAGGGGACGGGACTCCGGTGGAGCCGCGGGAATCTTTTGGAATGGGAGTGAATGAAGATTCCCGCGGCTCCAAGGTCGCCCTTTCCCCTTATTCCCTTTCCTCCGCTCCGTGCATCTTGCTTCATGTTTCCAACAGCCTTGCTCGCCCTGTGGGCGTAGCGGGTGGTAGGTTGAAGAGATTTAGAGATTGAAAAGCGTTGGTTACTGGTAAGGATTTTGGTGAGAGTTGATTGGTTTGGTATTAGTGGGACGGTTGTTGATTGGGCTAGGGTCGGTTGATTGGTTTCGATTAGATTTTAGGATGTGGCATGGGTTGCTTTTTTTGTTTTTTGGATTGTAGAGATTGGTAATGTTTTATGATGGTGGCTGGTTGTTGAATGTTTGTTTTTGAACTAACTGGCTCGGCGGGCGGCTACTTTGTCCCATTCTTTGTCCAAGGTGCTTAGGAAACCGTTGATGTCTTTGTTTTGTAGGAAGGCTTGGACGGTTGGGTTGAGTTGGACGGCGCTTGGGATGTAGTGGTCGACGAAATCGACGATTTTGCCTTGTTCAAAGTAGGGCAGCAGACCGGAGACGCTTTCGTCTTTTTGCTGCACGCCATCTACGGCGGAGAACAGGTTTTGTTGGTCGATGTATTGTTGGCTGTTTTCTGGTTCCAGCAGGAAGGATATGAATTGCTTCGCTTCCTCTGGGTGTTCGGTTTGGCTGGAGATGGTTAGCAGTGTATCGACACCAGCGGTTAGTTTGTTCTGGGATTCGTCATTGCTTGCTGGTAATGGGAAGAAGCCCAAGTTGATGTCTGGATTGACTTTGCGGATCTCGGAGATTGCCCAGCTGCCTTGAATGTACATGGCGGCTTGACCGTTGCCGAATGCGCGGTTGCCGTCGGCGTAGCTTTTACCGAAGTTGTCGTTGTGACCGTAGTTCAACAACTCTAGCTGCTTTTTGGCAACTTCCTGATATGCCGCCTGAAAGGTGGTTTTGTTCTCGCGGCGTTCTTTGTAAAAGTCGATACCGACGAGAGAGCCGCCCATATCGTTGAATGGCAGATTGGTTTGCCAGTCGTCTTTGTAAGTGAAGTAGAATGGAATCGTTCCGCCCTCTTTGGCTTTTTTGGCAGTGGCGATTAGCTCATCCCATGTTTTCGGCACGGACAGACCGAGCTTTTGGAAAATGTCCTTGTTGTAAATGACACCGCTCGCGTTGAGTGCGAATGGAACACCGGTGACTTCCTGCATGCCGGTCACATCATTCAGCATCTGTACGTAGTTGGGTTCGACCTTTTGCAGCAATGGATCGCCGGTTAGGTTGAGGAAAATGCCGCTCTGAGCGAGCAGCGAATATGTATCGGTTGCACCCAAGCCGATAATGTCCGGCACGTCATTTTTGACGACACGCGTCTTCAGTACAGTTTCGGCATCCGGTGGATTCACTTGTGTCACCACGATATTCGGATGCTGTTCATTGAATTTGGCAACCAGCTCGTCAAAGCTTGCTTTGGCTTCCGGTTTGTTCTGGAAAAATTCCAGCTGAACGACATTGCTGTTAGCGGCATTACCGCTTGTGCAGGCAGAGAGTGTCAGCATAAGCAGCAGACCTGCCAAACATGCACTTCCCCATTTTCTCATATTCACATCCCCTTCAAGATTGATACATACGGCATTGTCGGTTACTACCATACCGTTATTGTAAAGCGCTTACAATATGCTTAAAGTGGCAAATGATACGGATATGTTTGAACTGTGATGTGATTTTGCACATTTTAAGCAGTACTCTTTTCCTACACTAAGATAACCTTTTCCTTGTCCTAAGAAACCGTTTACAACGCATTTTTTATAGATATGACGAAAGGAATTATTTCCCATTCGTCTGTTAGCGAGTTTGCGCAATATGATGAGACATAAAAGTAAAATTTATCCTTTTCAAGCAATGAGATATGAAACGTACGAAGGGATCACAATGGTTACAGACAGGGCGTTTTTTATTGCTGTCAGGAATGGTAAACTGAGAGGGAGTCTGTTTTCCATGAGAGGAGTCTGCCAAAATGCAACCTATTCACCCGCTTGTCTATGCCGGACTGGGTGCCGGGGTGATTATTTATGTGATCGGACTGCTGCTGGTGCGATTGGTACCGCAGCCGCGATTTTTCCGTTTTGTACCGGGACTGCTTAGCCTGTTGGCGAGTCTGATTATACTGTATTTGAATTTGAGTGTGTACGCACAGTCGGCAGCTTGGACAGGGCTTGCAGCCTTTACACTGTCATTGATCGGCACATCGCTGATCGGTCTGGTGCTGCTGATGTTTCAGCTATTTTATCAACAGTCTAAAGGACGAACGAGTTCGTAACATGACTCAATATGAAACATAACGTTTGGAGATCGCAAGCGCTTAGGAGATGATGAGATGGGAGCTTGGTTACTTGCGGGCGGGACGGCGGTTGTGCTGCTGCTCGTCAGTATTATTTTGAGTGTGCGGAATCGGAATTCGCGCAATATTCAGTTTATTCCGGGGTTGATCGGCGTGCTGGTTGGGGCGTTGCTGCTGCTATTCAGTCTATTTCAATCCGGTTGGGAAGGGTTGGGCTATTTGATTATGGCAGTTCTGGTCATTCTCGGGTCATTAGCTACACTGTTTATTATGCTGGTCGTCGGTAAACGAATTGCGGGTCAGCGGTAAGCGTTATGAACCGTTCGTGTGGATCATGAATATATGGTCTGTTGAATAGCAACTATTAATTTATGAATCCAGTAGGAATTTGCCTGAAAGTAAAGTTTGAACGAAACAGCGCGTTTGGTCCTGTTCCATAGGATCAAACGCGCTGTTTCCTTTCTATTTTCGTTTAATGACCTGAACGTATCAGAGATGCGCGATGAATGCTGCACTTTTTGACAAGTTGAGGTTTCGTATGCTTGGTTTATTGCGCTTCTACGCGCTTCAACCATTCGTTGCACCCGCTAGTTCCTACATTTTATGCTTACTCGCCTGCCGCGCACAACTGCTCCTCATTGTAAAAGGTCATCCGGTTCTTGCCTGCACGTTTGGATCGGTACAGCGCCTGATCTGCCATGCGTACAATCTCAATCGGATTGTCGCTGTCGGTTGGATATAACGCACCGCCAATGCTGCATCCGATCATCACTTTCTGGTATTCCAGCATAAATGGGCGATTCAGCTGTTCAATTATAGCGGCACCATATTCCATGCCCTGCTGGTGCGATTGCTCGCATGGCGTATGCAGCACAACCAGAAACTCATCTCCACCCAAACGCACCGTAATATCGCCGTCGCGGGACAAATCGGTCAGTCGCTGTGCTACCTTTTGCAGCAAATGGTCGCCTGCCTGATGTCCCAGCGTGTCATTGACCTTTTTGAATCCATCCAGATCAATATACAGGAAGCACAATTGCTGCTGTGTATCATCCAACGTCGCCAGCGTTTGCTCCAAATATTGCTCCAATGCATTGCGATTTGGCAAGCCAGTCAAATGATCGTAATGCGCGATCGTCTGCATCTGCCCCAGCTCCACATCTTTTTGCGTAATGGAGCGAACCATGCGTTTGAGCGAGCGAGACAGGATAATAATCTCCTGAAATCCGCCTTTTTCCGGTAATTCTACCTCTTCACCCGCAGCAAGACGGTTGGCACGATTGGTCAAACGACGAATGGGCGCAGCGATTTTGCCTGCCGTAAACCAGCCGATGAGTGCAAACACGACAGCAGCCCCAATAGCTGCCAGCGTAGTAAAGCGATTCAACTCCGCCACCGAAGCAAGCGCGGTAGATTCTGGCTGGCGTACAAGTACAGTCCAGCCAAGACCTTTGTAATCCATATAGCCATCACCGTAGGCATAACCAGTCAGATAGCTTTTGCCGTCTGGCCACTGCTCTAACTGCCAGCCCGATTGACCGGATTGCGCCAAGGTCACACTTTCGAGCGGCAGCGCTTGACCGACCATCTCATCCGGTCCGAGCAATATGGTGCGGTCTTTGCGACTGACGATGAACAGATCGACGTCCTTTTCGTCATGACGTAGCGAGGTGAGCATGGAACGCTTAACCTCGCGCGCCCATTCCCAGCTCATATGGGCCGCCAGTACGCCAATCGTACGTCCCGAATTATCCGTGACTGGCAGACTAATATCGACGAATTGCAGTGGCTCGCCACTTGGATTCGGAAGCAACTTGGCAAGCAAAACGGCATCATGGACGTCACCGATAAACTTTTGCTTGATCCCCTCCTGATAGACGGGGCGCTGCGACAAATCTTGACCTAGTAAAATATCCCCCGTTGATGCCAGTACTTTGCCTTTCGTATCCATATAGCCGATCCATGAAAACGATGGGAAACTGGTTTGCAGCTGATTCAGCATTTCGTGAATATCCTGTGTTTGGATATTGTCGATCAACACAGGCAGCCGTGCCAGCATGTCTATTTCCCCCGAACGCGTCCACATAAAATTATCCAGCTTATCCGCCGTATCATGTGCCGTGCTGGACAACGATTCCCCTATTTCGGTTTTGACACTATGCGCCGCATAACGATTGAGCACGAATCCCAATGTTAGCGACAAGACGAGCGACATCACAATAAATGTAATGATCAGACCCGTACGTAGCTTTACTCCCATCCCATTTCCCCCACCTATGTATATGATTGCTAGATAGCTTATAGTAACTGTATCGGTGGCAGGTATAGTTTATTGAAGATTTATTTGTTGAAACATGTATATTTTTGATTTTATATGTCGAAAATATATTACTTTTTGTTGTATCTAGGTATATTATTCTTTGATTACTTATTGCTAATTTTTCAATTTAAATTATGAAGGAGAAAAGTCGATAAAATGGATACTACAGAAAAATTAGATTTGATAGTTACTGAAGCATGGAAGATATTTAATCATCAGTTTCTAAATGGTCGTATACAAGTAGAGAAAGAAGCGCCATTCCAACACCATTTAGCTAATATCATTCGAGATTTAGGAAATTTGTATTGCTTTTCAAGATCCGAGACTTTTATAGTTGATTTGGAAACAAAGGAATTAAATATACGTAAAAAAAATAAATTCATCGATATCACATTCGGCTTCTATGATGGTCCCAAATTACTTGCTAAAGCAGCTATGGAATTAAAATTTAAAAAGAAAATTCAGGGAGCCGAAGATTTTGCGAGAATTGATTCTTATCAAGACATAGAGAGCCTGGAATATTTTTTAGAACGAGGCTATTCTAATGCTTATTTTTGTATGATTGCAGATGATTTAATTTATTCCAAAGCTTCCAAAATAGCAACTACAGGTGATATTTTTTCTATGCGAGAAGGTTATGTAACTCCTATAAATATCCCAATTTCAAATGCTAACTGTAAGGGTAGGAAAGATGTTATTGTAATGTTCAAAAAAGCACATACATTTGAATGGCAAGTGCAAAATGGCTATTTATTTTTGTGTATGTTTCTACATAAAGACTGAATTTCAAAATAGTAAAGCAAAGCTTGTTTGATGGACAAACAAGCCTTGCTTCAATCTAATAGTCACATTACTGAATATCCTTTAACACATCTAGTAGCATCTGTTTAAACAATGGACGATCAATGCCTTCGCATACTCGTACATTCGCCTGCTGACCCAGTCGTCCGTTAATATCGACCACGCTGTAGCCGCGCGTCCATTCGCCCTTCGTTTCCACATCGACAAAGTAATCATGCGATTCTGTCATGACCGCTTCATTCGCCGCTACTGCCATCAGCAGCGTATCGGGATGTGTCGTGCCGTTCAGACGATGCACCTGCTTGTTGAACTGCATCACCACTCGATTCACATCAATGAAAAATTGCGAGCCAGATGTACCTAGCGCCTGAATCTCTGCATGATCATCATCGTCCATTAAAGAGTGACGCGTACACATTTCCCAACCAACCATCGTGGTCGGAATGCCGGAGCGCAGAACGATATGCGCCGCTTCAGGATCAACGTAGAAATTATACTCTGCCGCAGGGGTAATATTGCCGAGTGCGTTGTTGGTGCCACCCATCACGTACAAATGTGGAATTTTCGGTACTATGGTAGGGTCTTTTTGAATCGCCATCGCGATATTGGTGAGCGGTGCAATCGCGAGCAGATGGATCTCGCCCGGATATTGGTGCACCGTTTGAATTAGAAAATCGACAGCATGACCGTCTGCTGGACGCTGGATGGCTTTCGGGAAATTAGAGCCGCCCATCCCGTCGCTGCCGTGCACATCCTCCACTGTCCGATGATGCTCTGCGTTCCATGTTGTCAGCAGCGGACGTTCACAGCCTTTGTAGACGGGAATCTGTCCGTTTGCTCCACCTTTACCAGCAACCTGAATCGTATAGAGCGCATTCTCCACTTCTTGGTCAAATTGTACATTGCCGCCAGTCATCATGATGCCCTGTACATCAAAATGGTGCAATGCAGTTAAAATGGCGATTGTATCGTCACCAGCGGTATCGGTATCAATAATAGCTTTACGTAAGGTCGTCATAGCGTTCTCTCCTATTCGGGTATGGATACATTTCATCGGAACATAATACATTGATAGGAACGGCATATAGATAAAGGCATGAGCAATGACATATTGGGCAAACAGAGATATAGCATCATGCTCCACACCGTTTTTCTTTTCTTCTCTTCTAAAGTTGCTATTGATCTCGCAGTGCCAGACCTGTACGAAGCGCATATGCCCAGTCATGTCGTCCAAGCATGGCTGCTTGCGTTGCCGCGTGCTCCCAATCATAAACGATAGAGCGGTGAGTCACATTCCAGCTTCCGTCGGTATAGTCCAGCACAGCATACTGAGCATGTGGAACACGCGATTCCATCACATGCTCGTACGGCAGATCATCATGGTAGGCAGGTAAGCCGACACTGCCCGGATTGATGATCATGCGACCGTCAGGTAAGTATTTTAGATTCGGCACATGCGTATGCGCGCACAGAACAATCGGCTGCTTAATCCCTTCCAGCAGTTGGATCAGTTCTTCGTCGGAACGCCAGTGTACGCCATCGGATTGAATCGTTTCCAGCAAAGGCACATCGTCTATCGTTGGCTGCGCATGACACATGTACAGGTCTTGCGTCGTTCGTGTTAGGGGCAAATCTAGTAGCCACTTCATCTGCTCCACACTCAATTGCTTGATCACATAGTCAAATGTGGCATTGGGTGGCGTGATTGGCTCGGTACGCTTTTGTAGACCATCCGATTCATCAGCGTTCCTTAGGAGTCCAGCTTGCAATTCGCGATCCTGATTACCGCGTACGGAGAGAATTGTTCTGTCCATCAGCCGTTGCGCCGTTTCTCGCGGATACAGCGCTCCATATACGCTGTCGCCCAGATTGTAAATGTCTGTAATCCCCTGCGCATCTATATCCTGTAGCACGGCATCCAGTGCAGCGATATTGCCGTGAATATCCGCGATAACAGCGATCTTTTGCCCTTCGGTTGCCATACCATTCACCTCGAGTATAGTTTGTCCTGCATGTGTTGGGATCGTTTGCTATGTGCTAGCGTGTGGCTACTGTTGTGGCGTTGCTTATCACTTCAGCCAGTCGGAGTAGAAATTCTGGTAGCCTTCCTTCATGATCCGACTCGCAAAGGTTGCAAAGGCGTAGTCACGGTTGTCCTGTGAATATTTGCGCGGCGATGAAGCTGCCATATTGACTAGCTCGAACCAGTTACGCTCATTACCAGCAAAGGAATGGGTAGAACTGATATGGTCGTAGCACGGATGCTCCGGCTTGACGACGATTTTGCCCATAGCGAGCGCTTCGGTCAGCGGCATCGCAAATGTATCGAATCGCGAACAGCTCCAATATACCTTCGAGCTATTCATCAGCTGAAATACTTCATCCTGCGACAGCGCGAATTGCAGCTTCACATTGGACGGAATATCGTACTTCTTCATACTTTCACGGTATCGTTCCCCGCCGAATACCATGTACACTTCCTTGTCTGGGTTATGGCGCGCGTATTCGATCACCAGATCGGGACGACGATTTTCTTCATCCCTACCGATCCATAGGATTCGATTCTCGACTACCTCGTCGGGGTTGAAATGCTTTTCAGCTAGCTGTTCACTGAATCCGATGGGAATCACATCCACATTGGTTACGTTGAATTGCGATGCCATTTGTCTTTTTAGAAACGGGGTCTGTACGACTGCCCGATCCACCATACTGTAAAAGGGCTTCATCATCTCGTACCCAGTCAGCGCCGGATCAGGGAAGCTATGCGGAAATAGCACACTTTTCGGCAAAAACATCTTCAAAAAGGTAAATCCAGACACTGTATACAGCACATGCTCAATATGATGATTATGTATCTGATCCAGCACGATGTCATAATTGACCAAATCGCCCTTCTCATGCTCATAGCCGGGCAACCAATCGTACCCGCTCACATGACGCTCTGGCGAAATAAAGACCACTTCTACACCCAGCTCCGCACTCAGCGCCTTCAGTCGTTCGGCAAACACCCGTGGCCCCTGATTCTCGGTAAACTGGATTTTGCGCATAACCAATCCGATCTTTGTCATGAATCTATTCGTCCTCCCGTTAGCCTGTCATCGTCATTACCACTATATCGAGTTTGCCGCCATCTGCCAACTGTACGACTGGATGTGTACACGCCAAAAGCCCTGTCGGATAATGTGGTCATTATCTTACAGGGCTGTAGGTATCGTGTTGGATAGGCACGGATAAGATCAGCATCGTATGCTATATAGTGATGGATTATTCCGAAAGGATTACCATTCTACATTGTTGCTTATGTCTACCTATTTATACTTTTGGTTGTATGGATCATTGGATGGTCAGACTCATCGTCTTGTAGCATCTCACTACGCTTGGAAGCCCTTTGTACTTGGGTCTTGAAGTAATTTGTAGTACAGATTGGTCGCATCCAAACCGCCATGTTCCGAGATAGCGAAGTATGGAATCTGCCCTGCCTGAATATAGCCGAGCGACTGGTACAGCAGATTGGACGGATCGCCATCACGCGTATCCAATACAAGTAAAATACGATCCGCCTGCTCCGCAACCTGCTGCGCCTGTTCCATCAGCAGACGAGCGATACCGCGGCGACGAAACTTTGGATGTACCATCAGCTTGGCAATATCCGCACGATGCGCACCATTTGGTTTGCCGCATAACTGTACCTGCACCGTTCCTGCCAGCTGCCCATCGACCTCGGCAATCAGCACAATCACCCCCGGTGTCATCACGCCCTGCCAGTATTGCTCCGCTTCCTGCTCAGACAATGGTGGCAAAAATCCAATCGATGCTCCATCGTGTACGACCGCAATCAGCATCTCCGTTAATGCTGCCAAGCGGCTGTCCAGCTGCTCTACTGTATGAATATGAACCGATGTTGTCATATGCCCTCTCTCCCATGCAGACAGTACCACCACGAAGGATGAACCGCTGCTGTCTATATCTCATATTTCGTTACCATCAGCGCCTGTCGGTTCTGTGTCAAACGATATCGTTAGTATAAAATCCGTTGGTGGAGAGAAAAAGGGCAAACCGATCATGCTAGTTTTCCGCTTTTATCCTATTCCCTTACGTTCAACGAGTCCTCTTCGCGAAACCATAGTTTGCTAAAATCAACCCAACCGCGTTCATTGATCTGGACACCGCGCAGCGAAGGGTGAAATACCATCGCCGCCGTCCGTTCTGTCAAAAAGACGCAGCTGTACGTTTGACGCAGCTCGGCATGTACATCATGCAGCCAATCGTCAGCGGAAAAAGAACAGGAATCGTCGCTCTGCATAGGCTGTACATCATAGGGCTGCTTTTGCTGCTGAACCGGTCGACCGTCATCCATTCGGATAGGGTCGTACTCCGACAACAAGCGGTCAGTCCATGTCCGTAGCCGTATGAGTGGCTCATCAGGCAGGAAACGGCGAATCAGACTGTTGCTGGATTGGAGATATTCCAGCTGACGATGCAGCCCACCGCTCACAACGGCTTCAAATAGCAGTATATCCGCCGTTTCCCATATCGACGCACTGTTCAGCTCCAACCACGGCACCACATGCACCGATATATGGATGCCGATAGCAGCATATGATTCGCGCAACCAGTGCGCTGCTATCTCATGCCGCTGGAAAGTGTAAAGATGTAGTTCTCTACCGTCATATGTAGATTGCTGTACCTGTTGAAGGGCACGCTGCAAATCGAAATCCACACTAACGGTGTCTGTATTGAAGAAATGCTCGTCTTCGTTTGTAATATCATTTTGCAGAGATGCCGAAGAATGGAAGATGTCACGCACCATTAGTCCCATTGCTGGCATCCCATACGTATCGCCAAGCGTCCTCATCATGTCCAGACGATCTACACCATAAAACAGTGCCTGCCGCAGCGCCTCATCCTCTGCCAATATGCCATGTCTTCGATTCAGCATCAGCATGGAGACACCAGTTGGCATCTCCTGACGCGGCAAATGCTCAAACACTTTCGTATCAAACTCTCCCGTCAACACCGTCAGCACACCCGGACGATAACCGGACGCTGCCGACATTTCCTGCTGCGGTACGATCAGAATCTCAATCTCGTCCAGCAAAGCACCTTGACCATAATACGAGGCAAAGCGTTCCAGCACACATTTGCCCGCTGTACGTTCCGTCATTCGATACGAGCCAGTTCCCATCGGTAGGGTGGCAATAGGATTCGTCGCCGCTGGCATAATGGACGCACCACTATGACTAAGCAGCAGCGGCAGCAATCCATTCGGCTGCATCAGCTCAATCACCACCTGATGTGAATGGATGGCATGCACCTCTTTTACCGTTTGCATCAACCAGTGATGCGCATACGTTCCGTTCATCAGCCGCTTCAAGCTGACAACCACATCATTCGCCGTCAACAGCCGTTCATCATGAAAACGTATATGCTTATACAGGTAAAAGGTCCATTTCATCCCGTCCGCACTACATTCCCAATCATATGCAATGCCCGGCTGCACCGAATCGGTCAGCACATCGTATTCCACCAGCCGACTGTAGAGCTGGTACACCAGCTGCGTATCAAAGGCAAATCCCGCATCCGCCGGGTCCAAACAGACAATGGGACGATAAATTGGCAATCGCAACGTTTCCCTACGCAACGCCGCCCCATCTTGACCGTTCCGATCACTCTGGTATCCAAAATAACTGCCTAGCCAGTCCATGAAAACAGGCTGTACCTCCACCGGAATTCCCGGCTGATGCAGCCAGTCAAAGGCTCCCGGCACATCCCCATGCTGTACCCGTTCCTTCGCTTCATCCAGCACCACCTGCGCTAGCGGACGGCAAAAGGTCAGCACCGACGTATGCCCACGCCCGCGACCGGATACAAATACAATCCAGCCTGCTTCCGTCAAACGAGAGGTGATCAGACGCGCATTGCGCGAAGTACAGCAAAGTGCCTCGGCAAGTTCTGCCATCGTGACATGAAACGCTTCATCCTGACCGCGCTCACGCCAGCACAGTCTCAAACGTACATACTCCTCAGCCAGCCGCATCCTCTTCCACCTCCGATTTTGTTGATCTAGGACAGATTGGCAGGAACGATCTACTGTCCAGACAGATGAATGAATACCCGTGAGCATGATGCAATTCCGTATCTGCTTCATCTACTGCTTGTGGATGGCAGGGCACGAGTGGATCATCGTTCTATCATCTACATCTGTATCTCACGGGTATGTTCTGCACATCCATCCATCGCACTTCGCTTTTCATGCAAAAGAAATCAGCCTACGATTCATCCACTGTATGCTTACGAACCGACAGCCATCTCTCCACACATTGCTTCAAATGCTGCTCTGTCTCTGTCTGCTGGGCAAGCAGCTGCGCTCGCGGCCAAATGGGTGGTTCGTGTAGCAGATCATTTTGGATCAAGAGCAGCATCCATAACGAATACACAATGGCATACACCAGATAATCGTGCTCAAATGACGCAAAGGACATATACTGCTGCGCCAGCCCCATACTATCCTGCTCTCGTTCAGAAGATTCGGACGATGCACGCAGCGCTCGTTCAGTCAGCCAATAACGTTCCAGCAATGAATGACGCAGCGCCGCATTCATCACACGCGGAAACAACGGATGCGACAGATCAATCAAATGATACAAATCCCAGAACCTCGAACCTAGATGACTATGTTCCCAATCCAGCAAAATCAGCTGACCCTGCGGATTAACGCCATAATTACCTGCATGCAGATCGCCGTGCAGCAGCACAGGTGACTGAGATGCTAGACACTGTACCATTTCCGCTATATCGTGCTGCAGGATCGGTAGCCATTGATCCGTTACCTGCTGGGAATCCGGTTCCGTTGCATGAGTATCGAAAAGATCAAATCCTTGCGACGAACGTATTGCTGGCAGTTGCAGCAATATCTGCTGTGCCTGCTGCCAGCGCGATAAGATGGATGCCGCAACATCGGACAACGGCGGCTTTTGCCCGACTTGTGGAAATGCTATCAAATGTCCAACATCTACTCTATGCCAGTACGCCATTTGCTCCACTATCTGTAGCAGCTGCTCATCGGCATGCACATGATTTAGCACACCGATGTCCTCCATTACAATCCAGCATGACGGATGAATGATATACTGTGGCATACCTGCTGTATCATTTTCTGCGTTGGTTGCCCATTGATGCAGCTTTGCCTGTTCCTCTGCTGGCGCGGCGCAGACAAGCAGCTGCGGATACTGAGGTGACGTAGATAACGTTTCTAGCAGTGGCATCACTTGCAGATATGCCCTGATTTCACGAAAGGTATGTTCGCCCTGCGGGAGCGGCTTGTAAATATAGCTGCTACCATCCTCTAGCCAAAAGCGCTGTACCGAATGTCCATGCAATCCGGTGTATACAATCTCTATATGTACTGCCAGCTGCGGATTCAATTGCCCATCGCGCCCGACAAGTGATGTCCAATCTACCATGTTCATAAAACCTCCTCCTACCCACCTGTCAAAACGCCCGTGTCCGTGTTAATTGTGCGTTCAGCAATACATCATCTAGCTATACTTCATGTTCAAAACATTGCCGTTCTAACGATATGTATTACTATATCACGCCCAAACAGCCCTGCACCAAATACAACCTCACACGTAGCACATACGTGTCACTATATACAAATAGGCGCTGCCGCTTCCTTTTTACAGGAAAGCAGGCAGCGCCTTAATTATTCAACTATACTAGATTAGATATAATATTAAGACTGTTTCAGCGGACGACCTGCGCGAATATCGTCGGTCATACCAGCATATGGAGCCAGTGCGATGACTTCTTCATTGTCCACGCCTGCATTTTCGATAAAGGTAATATCGGCAAATTCAGGAACGACGTATTTAGGATACGTTTCGTATTTCAAGCGGGATTGCTCCATCAGATCGATATGATCATTTTGGTAACAAACTGTGATTTCTGGATGTTCATGCACCCATTTCGGGAAGAAAATAATGCCGTGCATCCGTTTCTCGTCCGGCATAAAATTCAGCGATACATCTGTACCTGTCGGTTCAGTCCAAGATACTTTATACACGCCTTGCGTCAGTTTGACCAGATCGACTTCCTGATCACGTACCCAGCGTCCAGCTACCATACCAGAGTGAATCCGGTAATCGATCGTATGATCGTTTTTGATATAGATCTCATATTCCCAGCCGTTTTCATACGTATAAATCATATGACTGCCTACAAAATTGTCCATTGTACAGCACCTGCTTTCTGGAATTGGTGTTGCTTGAGGAAGGAGTAAACGAAATCTTTTGAAGGTCACTCGCTATTCCTCAACATGCAAACATGTAAATATCAACATGTTTATCTTAACACTTTAATATGATATGGTCAAATGTAACGAATGTACATGAAAATTCACTAAAGGAGCTACTATCCATGCGCGTATTAAAATATGCCATTCTCGGTCTGCTATATCGTCAGGAATATAGCGGCTACGATATAACTACACAATTCAAAAAGGAAATAGGGCAGTTTTGGAGTGCCAAGCACAGCCAGATTTACCCAGAGTTGCGCAAGCTGGTGGAGGAGGATCTAGTCCATTTCCGTACCCAAATTCAAGGCGAAAAGCTGGAAAAGAAAATGTACACCCTCACAGATAGCGGGCGGCAGGAGTTGCTGGCGTGGGCAGCGTCGCCGGAGCCTTTGCCGGAAACGGAAAAGGATGCGTTTATGCTGAAGATGTATTTTATCCATACGCTATCGCGAGAGGAAGCAGCAGCCTTGTTTGGCGATCAACTGCGGCAACGTCGGGAGAAGCTGACGAATTTGCAGCAGGAGTATGAACAGCTGTTGCCGATATTCGGTACAGGAGATACAAAGGAGCATACGATGACCTTTGACCACCCGTATCTGGGGCATTATCTGGTGCTGACCAAGGCAATGGCGCGTGAGCAGAGCTACGTACAATGGCTGGAGCGTCACATGCAGTTGTTTGCATAAAGGTACTGGATAACGAGCGAAATGAAACCAAGTCTGTTTCACAGCAACGGTGTGATGGCGTACTTGCGACAATGGTCTAGCTTTATCAGCAGGTTTTTTTCATAGCAGAAAAGGCACCCTCATTAGGATGCCTTTTCTGTGTGTTTATATAGCTATTACGGTATATTCAGCACCTATATTCTCGATGCTACATTCCGATCAAAACTCTTCATATTCCGCCGGGTCCTGATCCCATAGACGCTTGTTATCCTTGCTAAATGCCGAGATGGTTTGCATCTGCTCGTCAGTCAGCTCAAAGTCGAAGATGTCCAGATTCTCCTGCTGGTGCTCGCGCGATCCAGCTTTGGGAATCGGAACGGCGCCTAGCTGTGTATGCCAGCGCAGAATGACTTGCGTTGGCGTTTTGCCATGAGCGTCGGCGATTGCCTTCACTCCGGCATCCTCCAGCACACCCTCACCGCGTCCGCGACCAAGCGGGCTCCACGATTCGGTAATGATGCCATGCTTGTCGTTGGCAGCACGCTGCTGAGTCTGTTCAAAATACGGATGTAGCTCTACCTGATTGAGCACTGGCGCAACGCCCGTTTCCTTGATTATGCGCTCCAAATGCTCGGGTAGGAAGTTGCTGACACCGATGGAGCGTACATAGCCGCGTTTTTGCGCTTCGATCATCGCTTGCCATGCCTCCACGTATCGATCCTGCTTCGGATTGGGCCAATGAATGATATATAGGTCAAAATAGTCCAACCCCGTGCGCAGCAGCGATTCTTCAATCGTTACCAGTGCTTTGTCGTACGCATGATGCCGTCCGGGCAGCTTGGAGCAGATACGTAGCTGGTCGCGCGGCACTGAGCTTTCCCGTACAGCACGTCCGACTGCGCCTTCATTCTCATAGTTAAACGCCGAGTCAATCAGTCGATACCCGACTTCAATCCCCTGCTTGATAGATTCGACACCGTTATAACCGTTAAGCGAGTAAGTACCCAGCCCAATCGCTGGAATGTCCAGTCCGTCGTTCAATGTCTTGGTTGGAACCTGACTTGGCATATGATAAATCCTCCTTATTATAATGAATGACGATAGGTCCTACCCTAGCACTTTAAACATATAGGTATACGAAAGAAACCCATCTTTTTACATTCAAGATGGGTTTCGAGTATGGATCAATCACTATATAACTGTAATCAAACTAGCATAGCAGGCAATCCCGCAATGGAGCTACCTTGTTATACGACGATAATACAAGCCCGTATTCGCCGTCAGCACGTCCATTCAACGCTTGATCGCCTTCGTCCAAAATCCGCCGTGAAACTCGCGCGGCTCTACCATAATCACAAACGCCTTCGGATCAATCTCCAAAATGTTCTTGTACAGATTCTCACGGTTTTTGCGTTTGGCAAGAATCTCCATCATGATGCGTTCGCCATCGCGACCGTGACCGATCCAGGCGGTGACGCCGTAGCCTTTGTCGCGCAGTACTTCGGCGAGACGGTAGTTAGGCGCGTCGCTAATTACCTTGACGGTAATATAACCAAGGGCAATTTTCTCCTCAATCCACGAACCAAGCAGAATCCCCATACCATAACCAACCGCGTACACAACCAGACTCACAATCTGATCCAAGTAGCTGAGCACCATATTCAAGCCCAGTACATAAATGACGACCTCCACTGTGCCGATACTGGCAGCCACATACTTCTGACCTTTGAGCGTCAGAATGGTACGCAGCGTATACGCCGTTACATACACTATTTGAATCGCAAAAATAAACAGCAAAATCGTAAACATGTCACCAAAACACCTTTCCGGGCCATTCCCCTCAGCTTGCTTGCGTGCAGCAGCGCACGCTCGCACAAAACCACCGTCAGAGCAGCAAGATTCCGCCAAAAATCATCTCATTTTCAGCTATGGAACCGATGGACTGCCTGCGCCACAGTCCTCTTTTAATAGTAAAATAAGAACATAAGTTCCCTTATATGGAAATTATATCACAAAGGAGTTGAACATCATGTCCGTTACTCAACCGTTAAGTGAACAGTACAGGCAGCGGCTACGGCAGGCGTCCTGGCGGATGCAGTACCGCGCCAAAACCAGATTATATCATGAAACATTACATTTGAATGAGCAAATCCAACCATTTTCCACAAAAATGGATGAAATGGAGTCTATTATTGTGCAGGAATGGATTCATAGCCTGCCTTGGGATAACGCAAGACACATTATGATCGGTCTGTATATCGACGGTCAAAATGAGCAAGAACTGGCAGAACAGCTGCACATCAGTCAACAGGCGGTGAACCGATGGAAACGCAAAAGCTTGCAATTCCTCTCCCAGACGAACAATTTGTAACCCTGCTAGAACAGGCGCGCCGTCCAGATGGACAGCAAGCGATGTTGGAGCTACTCAACTATTATGAGCCAGAGATGCGCCAGCTCAGCCGTTATATGCACATGGCGCCGGAGGATGCGATGCAGTCGCTGCGGCTGGAACTGATTGAGCTGCTCAAGGAACAACCGCCGAATACTTACGCCTGAACCAGCGCGGATAATTCTGCGGCGAAAACCTGTTCTTCTCGTTCATTAGAGGTAGAGAGCAGCACCGTCACAATGCCGGTTTCTCTGCGTCTAGGCTGGACGTCGAGTACTTTGACAACTGTATGCAGTACATCGCCGGGAAAGACGGGACGAATGAATTTGATATTGTTCATGGCGGTTCCAGCGATTACATCTTCGCCGTAGCTGCCTGTTTCTACCCACAACTTAAACGATACCGCCAGCGTTTGGATGCCGGAGGCGATAATGCCACCGAATCGTCCGGCGCTGGCTTTTTCCTTGTCCAAGTGCATATATTGCGGATCGTATTCCGAAGCAAAAGCATGGATATTGTCATCCGTTATCGTTAATGTACCGGTCTCAAATGTCTGACCGATATAAAATTCGTTCAACTTCATCTCTCGCACCTCTTACGTATCATATAGCGGGCTATAGAAACCCGAACCCGGTTAAGTATGCGTGTTTTGTGCTGTTCTCGTCAACGCTTTGTTGCATACCACTGCCGTTTCATTTCTGTATAGCAAAGGCCCCCTGCATGCAGGAGGCTTATGCTTGTACTCTTTTGCAGCTATTCCGATTAGGATTGTGGCGGTTGAAGCACTTCTTCTTCTACTTCTTTTGGCCAATGCAGCTGTACGCCACGATCGGTTAGCAACTCTTGGTAACGGCTGACATGCTCGCTGGAAGCGTACACCTCCTGTGGTGTCAATTCATTAGCGATTGCATACGCCGCCAGATAACCTGCCGCTTCACCAATATTCCATTCGACCGGATGCAGGCGGTAGCAGCCCCCAGCAATCTGGGTCATGCTGATATTTTTGCAGGCAGGCAGTAGATTTTTGACGCGTACCGGAATCAGCGAGCCGAGTGGAATCTCGAATGGATAATTCGGAATGTAAAAGGTACGATGCGTCTTCACGGTCGGATGCAGGTCAAGCGAATAGCTGCCGATCCCGACGCTATCTTCATACCGCTTAATGCCCTGCTCTCCGCGTAACTCCTTGCTCACATCATGCTCTGTGATCGTATACATGCCCTTAATACGGCGCGATTCACGGATATATGGCGATTTGGCAAGCCCATCCGTTGTACCGAGAATATCGCCGCGCAAACGAATACCCGGATAGCCCTTGCCGCCGTCCAGACGGGGCGCTTCGGTTTGCAGCCAGTAGACAAGAGATAAGGTCAGTTGACGCGCGCTTTCCAGATTCGGTAGGCGCTCTTGCAGTGGTACACCCGTAACCGGACCCGCGTAATAGTCGTTCATCGCCCAGTTGAGCAGGCTGACCTCAGCGCTTAGCTTTTCCGTCCAGATCGCTGGGTCGACGATGCGGCGATAATCCCACAATGATGTCACGCCCTGCTCATTCGGGAACAAGGTGAATTCCTTGAGCTTGCTCGTATCGTTGGCATCTGTCGCGTACCAGCTCAGAATCGGATACTCGGAGAAGGATGGCTTGTACGCTTTCCAGTAGTCGTATTGCTCTGGCTTGTCGATCGTAAAGTCGCCACCTTCGATATAATCGACTGCCGCTACATGAGTGATCGACTGCATATCTAGAGGCTCAGCTTCATCCAGCGCATGCGGTTCATCCGTTTGTGACTTGGACTCGGCGCCACTCACATATTCAGTGCCGCTCAGTTCCAGCAAATCACCCTCATCTGTACCATCCAGATAGTAGGAGCCGATCAGTGTGGAATAGCGGGAATCACAATCTCCGGTATGACGCACCGTTACGGATACAATCTCATCATGCTGTGTGACAGCCTCTACTGGTTCGGTATGATATAACACTTCAATGCGTCCCGTATTGATATACACCGCTAGCATATCCTCTAGCACCTGTAGCGCAATCTTCGGTTCATGCGCCAATCGACTCACCCAGCCGTTGCCGGGGTTCAGGATCGGGTTCTCCAGCGCTTCTTCAGTCAGTGGATAGTTGAGACGATAATATTCGCGCACCCGTTCACGGAATTCGATAAACGTACCCGGTGCGCCGATGCCTTTTTCAATCCAGCGGTGTTCATCCGGTGGTACCGCCTGCGAGGTCAGCTGTCCGCCAATCCAGTCGGTCGGTTCGGTCAAAATAACCTTCAAGCCCTGACGTGCAGCTGCCAGTGCGCCTAGCGTACCGCCAAGACTCGCACCGATCACGATCACATCGGCTTGTAGAGTGCGATAGCCGGTTGGCGGCTGATTCGTCGTTTGTACAATTGGTTTTGGTGAATGGGAATGATGATGTTGGTTCATCGTATGGTGCTCCTTTCGGCTAATCATATAATAGTAGTTATTGAAGTCGGACAGATAGCCCAACTTCAAACATGCGGTTCCACGGCATATAGCAGTCCCGTATTTCGATCGTATGCCCTTCCTGAGTCAGATAACGGGCGATGAATTGCTCCAATCCGCTACGAACCATCTCAGAGACAAGTCCGCGCGGTCCATCTAGGCGGAATTTATCAAGCCCTAGCTCCTGAATTGGACCATTGCTTAATGCTTTGCGGACGACAGAATCATATCCAAAGTCCTCTACATACCGCAGCGCCAGAAAATGGTCATGACGACGACTGGCGCCATATTGCGCATACAGCATCGATTGCGCAATGACAGTTCCCAGTGTATTGGAGCTAGTATTCCAGCCTGCGTATCCGGCGAGACGGTACAGGATGGCTTTTTGCCGCAGTAGATCCAGCAATTCCAGATCACCGCCATTGGCATAGGCAATATCCGCAATGGCAACGACCGGACGGTGCGGTAATGCTCCATATTCCGCTTCATCTGCTGTTTCATTTCCTGTCTCATCTGTAAAAGAAGCTTCACTTCCCGTCTGCCTTGCGTCTTCAGCAGAACGATATTCAGACAGGACATCCGCTTCTGCATCATGCTCCTGTCGATTCAGCAAGTATGCTGCATATTCCACCAGTTCTACTACGGTACGCTCGGTATCATAGTTGGCGGATGGTGTACCCTGATTGACGGCTTCGCCCATCTTCTCGCCCGGTGTATTCACCAGCAGCACGATATCTGCTTCCGCCGAGCTGTCGGCAACCATCCCACCCGCAGCGATGATCTGGTATTTCAACGTTTCGTATAATCGCCGATCTTCATACGCAGGAATGATATGCGGACCTTCTACTGAACCAAAGCGTGGATACATAAGTGGCACGGCATTGTTCAGCGTATTCACCATCCGTGCAATTAGTGTACATCCGACCTCGTCTGCCCCCGGATACATATACACTCTCGTACCCAACTGACGCTCACGAATACCGGCACGCACCAGCTGCTGATCGCGCGCGGTATAACCATATGGCGCCGAATCGTCCTGTGGGAAAATGAGAAAATCAATCGTACCGTCCGCCACATATTCGAGCGCCAAGCGGTTCGCTTCCCGATTGATCGCACGGCGACCGAGATAGTCGTCCAGCACCTCCTGTGGCAAACGGCTGTTAATGTCATCCAACTCCACTTGTTCATCTGCCGTCAGCGTTTGTACCTCGGATAGATGCTCCAAATATCCTTTGCGGAAAATCTCGCGTCCCCAGTCGGCGTAATAATCCGGCTCCTCATCTGACGACGAATACTGCGGGCAACGCATAATCAGCTGAAAGGCGTAGATGATCAGCTTCGGGTTATTCTCTTTTAATGTGCGAAGATGACGCAGACGTTCGGCGATCTCTTCGCTGCTCCATTCGTGCAACCTCGAAGGAACGATGCCGCCATACAGCAGCGTATCCAGCGACAATACCGCTCCGCTAGCATGTCTCGTTTCCATTTCGGTCCATGTCCACAGTCGGGCCGTGTCGGCAGGCTGCTTTTTCTGACCCATCCATTCAATCGGTGGGCGCAGTGGCTCGTAATCTGTCGACCGAGCAAGCCGATACGGAAAGTTGAAATTGCACGGCCGCTCATCTAGCGGCATGATCACGATTTGTTCCTTGTTACCAATGGTTGTATTCATGATTACGCAGGCTCCTTTGGACGTATGTAATGTTCGCAAACAACAGGGTGTAAGGACATACACTCTACTGCCTGTAAACACACGTACAGGGATGGTAGACAACTTCGACATTCATACAAATTTACCCATAGTTAAAAACATCTGTATTTCCATCCAAACATATTACGAGACAAAAGTAAAATTCCGACCTGCTGCCTTCTACTTCCAACTATCTCATTTAGGAATGTCGGCAGCAGTTTTCACTTTGACATCCAGCACTTGATCGCCCCTCACTGTATATGTAAAAATAAATGGCATATTTACAACCACGATCTTAAAAATATCATCCTCACCCATATCCCCAATCTGTCATACCAATCGATTCCTACTTATCTAGTACTGCATCCAAGCAATGAATACATCCAGATCGCTGCCTATACGATAACTCCATGCTCGCTATAACCATGCAATAACTACTCTACAAACACGCAACAAAAAAAGGGACAGGCGAGTCGCCTATCCCTTTACTGCTCCTGCTAGACCCTCCATATAATATCGCTGGGTGAAAAGGAACACGACGATGATCGGAATAACCGAGATGATCGTGCCTGCCGCAATCCAGCCAAAATTATACGAAAACTGTCCGTTCAAATACGTCAGTGCTGCGGCGAGTGGATATTTCTCCGGGTCGTCCAGTACGACGATAGGCCAGAGGAAATTGTTCCAGAACGCCATCACTTCCAGCAGCATAATTACTGCGATCCCCGGCTTCACCAGCGGCAAGACCAGTTGCCACCAGATGCGCAGCTCAGACGCGCCGTCCATTTTACCGGAATCCCGAATCTCTGGTGGAATGCCGAGAAAGGTCTGTCTCATCAGGAAAATATTAAATACCGATACCGCCGCAGGCAGCACCACACCGAGATACGTATTCCCCAGATGCAGCCACTGAATGGTCAAATAATGCACAATCATCGCAGTTGCCGACGGAATAATCATCGTCGCAATCAGAATCGCAAACACCGTATCTCTGCCGCGAAAGCGGAACAGCGCCAGCGGATACGCCGTCATGCACGACAGTACAATATTACAGACAACCCCTATCACGGTAATGATCACGGTATTCATAATGTAACGCGGGAAATTCATATAGTTCCATACCTGCGCGTAATTAGCGAAATCGATAAACGTCGGCAAGATCGCTGGCGGATTGGAAAAGACATTGCGCCCCGGCATCAGCGATACGCTGAGCAGCCATAGAAACGGGCCTGTCATAAATAGCGCCAGTATGATCAGCAGCAGGTACGTAATCGTGTAATGTAGTGTCTTTTTCACCCGTCGCATCGTGGCAGCGGATGATACGGCATGGTCACGGGAATGCTCCATCGCATTATTCATGAGTACGTCTGCACACCGCCTCTCCGGTTCAGACGGAACACAAAGATGCTAAGTGCGCCAACAATGACGCTCACGATCAGCCCAAGGGCGGACGCATAACCAAAGTTAAACTGCTCCAGACCCTTTTGATAAATATACAGACTCGACGTCAGCGTTGCATTGCCCGGCCCGCCGCTCGTCAGTACGAACATCTCGTCAAAGACCCGAATCGCGCCCATGAGCGAGATCAGCGTACAGAACAGAATATGCGGACGCAGCAGCGGAATCGTAATCCGCAAAATACTTTGCCAGCGGCTCGCCCCGTCGATCATCGCTGCTTCATACAGCTCCGATGGGATGCCTTGTAGTCCGGCGAGGTACAGCACCATGTAGTAGCCAAGCCCTTTCCACATCGTAATGAACATGAGCGCATACAGCGCCGTGCTGCTAGTGGATAGCCAGCCAATTTGCTCCTGAATCACACCGAGCTGCATCAGAATATAGTTGATCACGCCGTTGCTGCTGAACAGCCAGCTCCACATCAGCGCGACCGCTACCATCGAGGTAACGACCGGAATATAGTAGGCGGCGCGAAACGCCTTGATCAGCGGCAAACGGGTATTCACCAGAATCGCCATCAGGATGGAAAGAATCTGGATACATGGCACGATCAGCACATACACAAGCGAATTCCAAAGGGACGTCAAAAAGCTTTTGTCATGTACAGCAGTGACATAATTCTTCACGCCGACATAGTGAGTTTCTCCAATGACCGAATAATCGGTCAGGGACAGCGGAATACCGTATAAAATCGGCCATAGCACAAATACGGCCACAATCAGCAGACCGGGAGCCATAAAAGCCCACGCGGCAAACGTCTCGGTTCTCATCCATCTCATCATGCTCGTTCACCGCCTTTAAAGGGTCAGGTACGTTCTCATTTATAGATGTGACTGTTGACTTGGGTATCGTTGCGACAGCAGGTGTACCATACAACATGGCGCCTGATTGGGCATAGCGCCCGATGCGCATCATACAGCTTCGCAATCGGGCGCTATGGAATTACTGCTTCAGAATTTGATTCACTTCCTGCTCGGCGGTTGCCAGCCCCTGCTGCGGGTCTTTGCCGTTCAGGAAAATTTCCTGCAATTGCACCGCAATTGCGGAGTTGATATCGCTAGCATTCGGCACGCCGACCATATAATCGACCGCCTTGTCCAGACTTTCGGCAGAAGCGACCTTCGCCTGCGACTCCAGCGTATTATCATTCTGGGTAAAATACGCGTCCTTGATCGATTCCTTCGTGCTTGGCAGCGTATTTGCCGCTTTGGAGAAGGAAGTTTGATTGTCCGCATCAGTCAGGAATTTGGCAAATTCCGCTGCCTGCTCCGGTGCGCCCGATTTGGCAGGCACTACCAGATTCATCGTATTGGACAATCGCACATCGGCTTTGCCTGTTGGCAGTGGCACAGCGATGGTATTTTTGTACACATCCGGCGCAGCCGTTTTAATAAAGTTGATAAAGGTTGGTCCTGCGATCTCAAACGCCGTCTGTTCACTGGAGAAGTACTGGATTTGCTTGTCAAAATTGGCATCCTCGCCAACCAGTACTCCCTCCTGAATCAACTGCTGCATATTGCGAATCATCGTCAATGCAGCCGGTGTATTGAAGGCAGCCGCCGTTTTGTCATCATTCAGAATGGAAATACCTTCTACCGGGAACAGCCGCGCAGCAAAAGTGAGTGCATAGCCGCTAGCACCGGTTTTGGCTTTGATCTGACGGGACCATTCGTTCAGCTCATCGCGCGTTTTCGGTGGATTAGCAGGATCAAGTCCCGCCTGCTTCACCAGACGCGTGTTCATATAGAGCACTTCCGTACCGGTATACCACGGCAGCGCATAGGGCTTGTTATCGAGCACCGTCGAATTGAAGATGCCGTCAAAATACGAAGACCGCTCGTCATCACTCAAATATGGTGTCAGATCAGCAAGCGCACCCTTGGACGCCATCTGATTGGCAAATTCGGTATTCAGATTAACCACATCCGGTACGTTGCCACTGGCAATTCCGGTTAATAACTTATTGGAGATCGCATCATATGGATAATCGCTCCATTCGACCGTGACGCCGGGGTGGTTTTTTTGGTATTCTGATATCAGGTTATTAAAATAATCGTTGAATGTCGGTTGCAGGGCAATCGTCCAGAATTTAATCGTTACCCGTCCATCTTCTTCTTTATTACTCCCGGCATCCGATCCACACGAACTGAGCACAGAAGATAATAATGCAGCCAGCAGACACAGTACCGTCAATCGTCTGACTTTTTTATTCACAGGCTTCATTCCTTTCTTGGTATCATCCGGCTTCTTCTGCTCCACCGTTTCCGTACTCTTCATCCTATGTAGCACGAAGTAAAACTTTTCGCCCTTGTCTCGCATTATATCAAATTCAAATGTAACAAAAAAGGGATGAGCAGGAATTAAAAGGGAATCCTGATACAGTACACAGCAACCTTGTTTAATTATCAGCAAAGAAGGTGAGTTAGATGCAAACTGCATGGATTTTGTTAGGAGTCGGGATTATTGCCGTTTTATTCGTACTGGTATGGATTATGCTGATGCTTGCTTCTGGGCAGCGCAGACCACCTAATAATAATACACCGCGTCCGCGTGTCGATCATGATACGAGCCAAGAGACACCTCAGGATGCACCCAATGTCGTTCATCTCGCCTCCTTCCGTCAGCGCCGCAACGGGAAGGGCAAGGAACTAAAGCGCAATAATTCCCAGCCAGAATCGATTTTGAAAAAAGAAAATGTGGCGGAACTGCACAAAAAAGCAGTGCCTGCTACCGTTCGACCATTGCCGCTGTCCAAATCCGGCGATATATCGAGCAAACCGCGTCTGCAAAAATGCTCATACTGCAAAAAGGAAGTGCATCGACTAACCTTTTATGCGACCGATGAAGGCGGATTGGTTGGCGTCTGTAAGGACTGCGAGCCAATTGCCAAGCGTCAGGATCTACTGCCGCTATAATAACGAGCCGAAGCGGACAATCATGATCCATCGTACGTATTTTACAATGAAACAGGTGAGAACGATGCAGCATATACACCAGGAATCACCAGCAGCGACTCACAGCGAGCTGCCGGTAACAGAGCCAGCACAGACTGCTGCACAGGAGACAGCAGATAGCAAAGCTTGTTCCCGCTGCGGCGTTGTGTATCCGCTCTCGCATTATTTAAAGCGAACCGGACGCAAATCAGGACGCTCCCGTCGGCGCGGAACATGCCGCGAATGCCGGAAACAAATCAAAGTCGCTGGGCAGTCTATGCCGAGCACCGCGCAATCAACAGCTGGGCAACGTCCACAGCATCCGTCTGCATCGGAAGTGACACTTCTGCATTCCACTGCCTCTGCGGTTGCGCATGAGACAGATGATCATAGCGCAGCACCGAGGACGGGCATTGTAACGGCGCGTCCCGTGCGCAGCTTACCGTCTATCGAGCATAAAGATATTCGCGGACACGGACTGGATCTTGCCATTCTGCGTCCGACGCGACGCGGCATTGTGCATATGCGCGGGCGGACAGATAAAGGACGTCGCTGGCATCAGGAAACCGATTTGGATACAGCTACTACGCTTGTACGCGAATATGCCGCTGTTGTCGTGAATCGACATACGATCCGTCGTTTGTACAGCAATCGTTCGTTCCGTAAATACATTCTGGAACGTGACCAGTATACCTGCTACTTCTGCGGCGGTCCGGGTGATACCATTGACCATCTGCTACCGCGCGCACGTGGCGGGCATACGACACCGCTGAATTGCGTATGCGCCTGCAATCTGTGCAACCAGACGAAGGCGGATCATGATCTGCACCATTTTATCCAGCCGATGGAATAAGAGGAACGTCTATAGAACTGGTAAATTCCGGTTTTTCCTATTGAAGCCGCTTTCTCCATGCTTTATGATAAGAGCATCATATGCAGAGCGTTGGAGGTTATGATGAACAAATATCAATTTATCTGGTGTGAAGGCGTGCTCGGCTACGGCGGTCTAACTTCACTGGGGGTAATGGCGATGCACTATATGGATCATACCTTTGTCTTGACGCTGCACGGAATCTGGAATGAAGTCTCTCGAACCGTGCCTTTGTTTATGCTGTGCGGATATTTGCTCGGTGAAATGATCTGGCGCTGGAAATCCGCCCGCTCTGAAACGGAAAAACAATAAGGCTCGTTCTGCGCATGGCATCTACGTGATGGTGCCATTGCACATCAAAAAGCAGTCTGTCCGCCATACATGTGGCGAGACCGACTGCTTTTTTTGACCTGTGCATGCCTATTCTTATTCGCGATGACGAGGGCGAGGAATCACAATAGATCCATCCGTCAATTCCGCTTGCGTACGACGCTGCTGCTGCAATTGCTGTAAAAATTCATCCAGTCGCTCCTCCGCCTGATGAAGCGCTTCCTCCGCAGCTGACAAATCCAGCGGTGTCTCCATCAGGTAACGATGTGCCTTCTCCAGCGCTTCAAAGCTGTCCTCTTGCACCGGACCCGTTAACCGAATCTCACTCTCCGTCTGTACATCCGTCAGTTGACGCACACCATCTCGATGCTGTGCGCTAATCGCTTCCCAGCGCTCCATATCAAGCTTTTTACGCAAATCGAGTTCATCAAGATACCCCGTCAATTCTAGACGCAGCGTATGTACCTGATCCACCGATTCGCGAATGTTCAGACTGTATTCGTAAGCTGCTCGGTATTGCGGCGGCTCCTCTTCCAGTGCGGCAGCAATGCTGGGAAGGAAGGAAGCGATTTGCTTCAGCAATTCCTGTATATGTTCATACCGCTGCTGCTGTCTCGCGATATGCCCATCTGCGTACACACCTTGCAAACGCTGCAATTCCCGCTCATGCCATTCCGGCAGCAATTCATACTCTTCTAGAATGCGCCCCGCTTCATCAACTGTATGAACGGCTTCATTCCGAAAACGAATACACTCATGTACCAGCTGGCGACTGTCCTTGATTAAACGCCCTACATTTTGTCGCAGAGCGAGTACCCGTGTATGGTCACCACGCGCTTGCAAATGCTGTAGCTGCCGCTCCTCCATCCGTGCCTGCTCTAGCAGTAGAAATGGATTTTCCGCGCGTACATTTAATTGCTCACGCTCCACCAGCTCATGCAGCTCCGCGGTCACTTGATCAATCGAATGCAGCGGTGTCGATTCCGGCAATGTCGGAGCAGTCGAAGCGTGCAGTGGTCTTGTGACACCAGCGATCATCTCGTACCGTTCTTGCAGCTGCTCTGTCTCACTGCTCCAAGCGGAAGACTCATTTTCCAGCCGATTCAATTCGCGCCCCGCGCTAGTTAGCGACCAGATCGAGATGGACAACGATTGAACCGTTTGACGCCACTGCTGCACCTGTTGCAGCTGCTGTTCGCCGTCGCGCTGAATTTGCTCTAGCAATACCGTCTGATCGCGGCTAACTCTTTCGCGTTCCAGCAAGGTAAATAGTTCGGAATCAAGCAGCTCATGCAGTTTTTTGTCTAGCTTATTCAGTCGCTGACGTAGCATGCTGCGGCGTCTGCGCAGCTTGCGAGTACGCAGTAGGAACAAAACCCATACAATGGCTGCCGCCAGCAGCAAGACAGTGATTGTACCCAGCACCAGCTGCTTTAACATCTTGCCTGTCGTCTGATGATCCGCTGAGTTATCCATTGCCGCTGCGCCTGTAATGTCAGCGGGATCGGTCGTGGCACTCTCTTCATTAGAAATATCCTGTAAGCCGTTCAAGTATTGACTGACAGCGATAACGCCACCAGCAATATCGCCATTTTTGGCATAAGGAACAAATTGCGTATCGGTCACGCCTTCGACGGTGCGTGCATTGCTGGCAGCGATACGTTCTGCCAATTCTTCATTTTGAAAGACCAGATGCACATAGTTCGGGTTGCGAGTGATCAGCAATAATAGCTGATTGCCGCCCATGCCTTCTTCATCGTACACCTCATTGGCAAATCGGCTTCCCTCCGTCTGGGTATAGCCGTTTACGGTCATCACCTGCAATGTATAATGATGACCGCTCAGTGCCTTGTTGATTCGTTCTGTATCTTTCTCAGTAAACATATCCGTATAATCGGTCACATGTCCGTTTCGGTAATTATGACTTTCAGAAGCATGCGTCATGATGGGTAGCAGGCTGTTGCCTAGCATCAGCAGCCAGACAATCAACAGCAGTTGCCACCGCCATATGAATTTCGTTTTCATCCTGTTCCCCTTTAATCCAAGGTGCAGTGCTACAATCCTTTACAGTATGCCGTAATGTCATCATCTGTACAACGTATTATGATACAATTATCGGCAGGAAAGAAAGCAGAAATTAACAATAACAGGCAGCAATTTGTAGAATATTGTGCAAAATAGATTGGATATGCTGGTTTTTCTAGGTACAATGGCTCCAACATACAGGCGTGATGGTCAGAGGACGTCAGACCATCTGCCGCATCTTTTACAGAAAAGAGGGATCACGATGAGTACATCTACGACGACAACCGCAGCAAGATTACTATCACTGAACACCGGTATGCCGGTACATATCGAATGGAACGGCAAGTCCGTGTACACGGGTTATATCAAAACACCGGTGCAAAAGCCGCTTGCTATTAGCGAGAATGGGATTGAAGAGGACGGTCAAGGCGATCTGAAAAATCACGGCGGACCGGATAAAGCGGCTTGTGTTTACTCTGCCCAGCATTACCCGTGGTGGAGCAAAGAAATGGATCGTCCATTTGAAGCGGGAGCGTTTGGAGAGAATTTTACGGTGAGCGGATTGCTGGAACAGGATGTGTGTATCGGCGACGTATATACCATCGGTACCGCCACCGTACAGGTGAGTCAGCCACGGCAGCCTTGCTTCAAGCTAGCCGCGCATCTGGAACGGCAGCAGATGATCGTTCGCGTACGGGAAACGGGTTATTCCGGCTTTTATTTCCGCGTACTGGAGGCGGGCGAAGTGACCGCTGGAGATGAAATGACATGGGTACGCCGTGAGGGCAATGGCACCACCATCGCCGAATGCAATCGGCTGTTGTATCACGAGAAGGGCGATACGCCTGCATTGCGCAAAGCGCTAGAGGAGCCTGCATTGGCAGCTTCCTTGCGCAAACATTGGAGCAAACGACTCCAATCCGAAGCATAACGCTGGTACGCTAACATAGGTCTGTATGGGCTGGTAGCGGTTGTATGCCCTAGCATATTCGCCTGCATTTCTAATAAAAAAAGCTTGTGGTGCTGGTTACACCACAAGCTGGACTTAATGACGATCAGCGGACATCACCGCTACCGCTTCACGTATAGGCTATCGCCTACTGTATAGCTGCAAGCCAACCGCGGGATAAGGTAAGATTGTTACCTTATCCCGCGGTTTTTCTTGTTTTGGCGATGGTTGTTTTGGATCGGCTCCGTCTTATTTACCAAACTGCTGCAGCACCTGCTGCTCTCGCTCCGCCTGTGCACAAGGCGACAACCGCAAACTGATCTTATGCTCAAATGGCGTCATCAGATTCACCAGCAATGTACGACAGTTCGATGGATAGCTCGCTTCGCGTACTGAGGATGCCCAGTGCTCATACGCGCCGCCAGTTAGCACCATCCAGTCATTTCCCTGCTGAACACGAATCAAGCCACTTTTCCACAGTTCTACGCCGTCTGACACCTTGCTTAGCTCGCCATCCTCTGCTAGCAGCTGCGATTCACTGTCAAAAATCAACGATAGCTGCGTCATCACTTCCTCCGGTTCGCTGCACCGAATATACAAATCCATACCATTGACCTGCTCCACCATCTCTACTTCCACACGATACGCTTGCGTATGCGTGCTTTCACGTTGTCCGTGAGGTAACAAATACCAAGGGCTTGCTTCGCCGTCCACATCTGTATGATCCGGCACATGCTGCGCCGCAATTGGTCCTCGGTAGCCTTTGTGATACAGCGCCGTCATCATATATCCACGTTCCGTTTCGACCAGCGTCTGCATCGGCACAAACCCCGGACCAAAATACGATGCTAGCTGCACGCCTAGCAAGCGTACACTCCCATGCCGCAGCGCCAGCAGTGACGACGTTTCGGTCATCATCGTCAGGCTCGTATTGCCATGACGCATCCGCAGCACAGGCGCGCCAAAATCCAGATGTGGACGACTGTATTGAATCGCTCGATATTCGTCGGCATCGGCACGATCAATATACTGCTGTCGTTCAAAGGTTCCATTGATCATCCGCCGATAATGCTGCGGCAGCTCACCCGGCTTCACCCGCTGCTCATTCCCCGCATATAACTGCATGCCGATCAATGGATTATTTGCACAACTGGACGGTTCATGAAACGCCGCTGCTGCCAATTGCGCCATTGCCGCGAACTGTGCATTGTTATCCAGATTCGCCATCAGCACATATGACAGCAAATAACTGTCCATCGTAAACGTCTGTCCAAAATCCTGCCTTCCCGAATAATCGGTCACTACCTCGCCGGATGGATGAATCAGATACATCATCATATCCAGATTGCGACGTACTGATTCTAGCAATTCTGGCATATGCAGCAGCCGCGACGCATGAATGAGCATCACATCGCTGACCGCGTTATAAATGCCATTGCTGCGCTCTGTCCATTCGCCGTCTGGTGTCATATCCAGCCCTTCCGACAGCCACATCTGCGCCCGCTGCACCAATCGTTCATCCCCAAAGATTTCATACAAAAATCCAAGCGCCGCGCAGAGCACCCAGCGATGATTCGGCGTATGACAGCCGCCGGTAAGCATCACTGGCATAGAGCGCTCTAGAAACTGACGCATGCTGACCAGCACTCGCTCAGCATCTGTCCAGTTCTCGCGTGATAACAGCAAATACAGCTGCGCATACCCGACAATAACAAACGCCGTATCCGGTGGCGAATGGAAATTCGTCCACCCCGGCGAGATCGAGCCATCCTCATGCTGGAAACGCAGCATATATTCCGCCGCTAATCCCAACCGCTCCAATACCAATGGATCGCGATAATAGACTGATTCTGGCTGCACAAGCGCCGCTGTCCAAACCGACATCCAAACGGGCGTACCAGCATGGTGATTAGGCCAAGCAATGCCGTTCGCCGGATCGATCACACCGCCGTAATACCGACTTTGCTCATCCAGTACCTGACCATGCAGTCCACGCTCTACCCACGACTCGTTGAGATTGATCAGCTTTTGCAGGATATCCATAGGTTAGACTCCTTTCGCAAGACTTGCCTGACGCTGCTGGATTTTGTCGGTCAGCAGACGATGGCTGGCATGTATCTCGTCCGGCTGACAGGCTGCCTTCAGCTCATATACCTTGATCGGTGCCTGCTGAATAATATCCAGAAAGCGGTCAAAGTACTCCATATCCTTGCTATGCACATACGGGCACCAATGATCCGATAAACCCAGCGTTTCGTGGATATGTACACCAATAATATCGTCCTTCATCGCATTCGCTTCCTCGGCATTGTGATACAATCCCATTCGATCCATCATCATGCCGTGCCCAATATCGTACCAGAGATAGACGGGTGCGCCCTTCATACGCGCACGGACTTTTTTCGCTTCGTTCAGTGTGGGCATTTGATAACAGCGCGACCTCGTTTCGATCCCGAAGGCAATATCATACCCCCGCGATACTGTAATGTCGCACACCTCTTCCAGACTGTGCTGAATACGCTGCAAATAATGCTCTGACAGCTGTTCTCGCCGCTCTAGCATCTCATTCCACAGCTTCTGATAAGCTGGTGAATCCTTGCCCTGCTCATGATAGATGCCTTTCAGTTCCTCGTCGATATTATAGGAAAAAGGAACCTCGCCCGGATGCACCACCACCGCTTTGGCACCATAGCGATGCGCATATTCTGCCGAACCGACCAGCAGTTCCACTGCACGCTTGCGCTTATCTTCATCATCGAATCCGAGCAGCACCGAATCCGTGCCGTAATCCGGGTCAGGGGTATGTGGAAACGTATTATGCACGCTGGATACGCCTATCTCCCCTTTCTCGATCAATGGCTCAATCGTCTTCAGCATCTCCGTCGTCACATTATAATTCAGTTCGACATAGCGGAAGCCCAGCTCACTAATCTCGCGGATCATGCCTGCTCCGTCATTTGGATAACGCTTGATGTTCCAGCAGGTAGAAAAGGAATACTCGCCTTTGGATGAATACATGCGTCACGCCTTCTTTCTCTCTGTAGTTTGAATGCTGCTTCACCACTAAAGCAGCAAATGCGGCCTCCGCAGGGAAAGCCGCACCGTTTGCTCATCGTTATCCTTTGACTGCGCCGAGCATCACGCCGCTAACGAAGAAGCGTTGCAGCCACGGATACACAATCAGAATCGGCACCGTTGCAAAGATTACGCTCGCCGCTTTCAGACTTTCCGGCATCATCTGCGCCGCACCGACTACCTCATTACGCATCAGTTCGGTCGCCATATTGTTCTGAATGAGCTGATACAGCTTCAATTGCAGCGGATACAGCTCAGGGCTGTTAATATACATCAACGTATCCATGAATCCGTTCCAGCGACCAACCGCATAGAACAGACTCAACGTTGCCAGTACTGGCAGTGACAGTGGCAGAATGATACGCACCAGCGTCAGGAAATGGCTGCTGCCATCAATCTCTGCTGCTTCTTCCAAACTGTCGGGAATGCCTTTAAAAAAGGAAATCATAATAATCAGATAAAACGGGCTGATCAATCCCGGTAAAATCAGCGCCCACATCGTATCCAGCAAATGCAGATTGCGCACCAGAATATATTCTGGGATAATACCGCCGCTAAAGAACATCGTAATGATGATCACGACCATAAAGAAGCCGCGACCTTTCAGATTCGATTTGGCTAATGGGAAGGCTGCTGCAATCGTCATTGCCATACACATCACTGTGAACACAACGGTCAGCAGAACGGTAAAGCCGAGCGAGCGGATCATCGACGGATCACTGAACACCTTCGTGTAGGCTTCAATCGTGAACTCTCTTGGAAATAGGGTAACCTCTCCCGACATGATCGGACGCGCCGAGCTGAATGAGATCGCCAATACGTGGATAAACGGGAAAATACAAATCAAGACCGATACCGCCAGCAGCGTAATATTCACAATATCAAACGCACGGTCGCTACGGCTGATTGCTGGCTTGATCTTGATACGATCGGTTTCGTTCACGCGAGCTGCTTCTGCCATTACAAAATCCCCTCCCCGGTCGTTTTCTTAGCTGCGAGGTTGGCACCCAGTACGAAGATCAGTCCAACTACCGCTTGGAACAGACCAACAACGGTTGCCAGCGTGTACTGCCCGGATTCCAAACCGATCCGGTACACAAAGGTACTGAGTACATCCGAATATTCCTGCACGGCTACGTTACCGATAACGAATGGACGTTCAAATCCAATCGTGACCATATTGCCCAGATTGATGATCAACAGGGTGATGATCGTCGGACGCAGACCCGGCAGTGTAATGTGCCAAATGCGCTTCATCCGTCCTGCACCATCCACCTCAGCAGCTTCGTACAGCTCCTTGTTGATGCCCGTCAATGCTGCCAGATACAGAATCGTTCCCCAGCCAGCACTTTGCCATACGCCGGTCAGTAAGTACGTGATCAGCCAGTAATTCGGATCGGTCAAAAACGGAATCGGCTGAAATCCGAATGATACCCACAGATTGTTAATAAATCCCGATTGCGTACCAAACACCTGATACACAATGCCCCCGATAATAACCCAAGAGATAAAATGCGGAATATAGAGAATGGTCTGCGACAGTTTCTTGAACCACACCGCCTTCACTTCATACAGCATAATCGCTAGAATGAGCGGTGCCGGAAACGAAACGATCAGGTCCAGAATGTTCAACATCAAGGTATTGCGAAGGGTACGGTAAAAGTCCTGATTTTGAAATACTTCGCGGAAGGCATCCCAGCCAATCCATTCACTGCCGTTAATTCCTTGGAAAAAGTTGAAATCCTTAAACGCAATCTGTACGCCGTACATCGGTCCGTATTTGAAGATAGCAAAGTAAGCCAGCGGCAGCATGAGCAGGAAATACAGCTGCCAATATCTGCGGAGGTAAGTGGACGTTTTCACTGTCGTACTCCCCTTTCGGTTGGTGTAATCGCAAAACCATATCAAGTGGCACAGCATCCCTATACAGAGATTGGAGTACAGCTGATGCTGCCGACTTCAGAAGTACGCCTACACGTATCTGTTCACGAAGTCGGCAGTACAGCCGCCAATACACTGATTGTCATTCATGACTGGGACTAAGAATTGCCTTCTGTCGGAGATTCGGAATAGTGGCTTGGTATCCATCATTCCCGTGAACACCACAAGGGCAATTGTTGAGAAATGATAGATCCCTGCGCCGTCTTACTTGGTTGCGCCGCCTTCTTGGAACACTTTGGTACGCTCATCTAGAATCGCTTGACCACCGCTGCTCATGTAATCTTTCATCAGCGAGTCATACGTGCTGTCAAACTGCGCTTCCGGTGCCATCGTCGCTTTGACGATCAGCTGGGCGTATTTGTCCTGCAAGGCGCTACCGTATTTTGCTTCCGCCTCAATAGGCTTGTTGAAGTTCACCGGTGGAATCGTATCGGTATTGGAGATTTCGACCGATTTGCGCATATCCGCTTGATATTCTTCTGGCACCTGCATAATGTAGGCATCGTTGTTTTGCTCTTCTGTACCGACGATTTTGCCGTTCGCGATAATCGCCATATCACCATAGTTGTACAGACGATTCAGCGCTTCCTCGGACGCATCTTCCTTCGCTACCGGAATACCGTCTTTGAGCGTGTAGTTTTCGCCTTCTACGCCATTTTGCATATCGAACAGGTTTTTGTCAGATGCCATCCAGTCGAGATATTTGATCGCCTCCACCGCTTTGCTGCTTGATTTTGGGATCATAATATACAGACCGTTGGATGCGTATTCTGGTTTAGCACGCTTGCCTTCGTTGTTCGTAAACACATCCGTTGGCGTGAGCTTGGCATCCTTCACGTTGGTTTGCAGGTTTTTGTACGTACCGTTATAGCTGAAATACAGCTCGCCCGCATCCTCGGTGTAGAAGCCGACTTTGCCGTTTTGTACATCCTGCCACAATTGCTTTTTGTCTTCATCCAGACCGAAGTCTTTGCTAATAAGCCCTTCGTTATACAGCTTATTCATATACTTCAGACCGTCCTTGAAGCCGGGCAGCAAGGTTGGATAATCGCTGGAACCGAGCTTTTGGGTCAGGGTATATTTTTGCTCGTCAGTAAGCGGCTGTTGCACAAAGGACCAGAGCAGCGGCTCATATTGCGCTGGTGCAATCGTCATACCGAATGGAATCAGACTGTTGCCGACTTTGCCAGGGTCTTTATCCTTGAATGCTTTCAGTGTGGTGTATAGCTCGTCTGTCGTTTGTGGAACTGGCAGCTTCAATGCGTCCAGCCAGTCCTGACGAATATAGGAAGCGTATTTGCCAAGCACAGAGCGTTTGCCCGGAATGGCATATTGTTTGCCTTCAATTTGACCGTAGGAGAGTGTATCATCGCCAAGGAACTTTTTCAGATTGGGACCGTATTGGTTCAGCAAATCGGTCAGGTCAGTCAATCCGCCTTGTTCGGCGTAACGGTTAAATGTGCCTTGATCATACGTAAATACGATATCCGGTACATCGCCGCCGCTTGCCATCAGTACATTCAGCTTTTGTAACTCTTCCGAACGCGGGACAGGGACGTATTGCACTTCAATATTGTTTTTGCCGCCGAAACGTTCGTTAACAAGCTTGGTCATATAGTTGTTACTGATCGTAGAGCCTGCTGGCGAGTTGCCGCGGTCGAACACTTCCACTTTCAATACAGATTTACCGTCTGCGGTCGTCGCACCCGCTTCGCTGCTTGAACTGGAACAGCCCGCTAATATTGCTGTACCTGCCAATACCGTCGCCATCATCGTACCGGATAATGCTTTAACCCAACGTTTGTGTGAATACCATTTCATTTCCCCAACCCCTTTGTTCGCTTTTCTCCCTGTCGTATTGGTATGAGCAGGTCATTATTATTTTTGTTAACTTTCCTGCCATTTATCATTTTCGGGATGCCCCAATTATGGCATTAGATCACGAAATCACTCAATAAACTTGTTTCAGAAGATAAACAGATAGGCTAAAACCCTTACCCATCAAGGTTTTCAAGCTATGAAAATATAATCACTCTTCATGTTATATTCGAGTAATGTTTATTGTCTATCTGCTATTTTACGCTTCATGATGGATCAGTTTAACGACAGAAATGACATCAGAAATGGAAGAAATGAAATGGTGATAGGTTACAGCTAGATTGCTTTGTTATTTGGCGACTTTGCCTTCTTGGAATACTTTGGTGCGCTCATCCAGAATCGCTTGACCACCGCTGCTCATGTAATCCTTCACGAGCGAATCATAGGTCGCATCAAACTGATCTGGTGCTACCATCGTCGCTTTGACGACCAACTGATCGAATTTATCCTGCAATGCGCTGCCATATTTGGCTTCTGCTTCAATCGGTACGCTAAAATTCACTGGCGGGAAGGTATCGGTATTGGAGATGTCAACCGACTTCGCCATGTCCTTCTGGTATTTCTCTGGCATTTGCATAATATACGCTTCGTTGTTTTGTTCTTCGGTGCCGACGATTTTGCCGTTGGCGATAATTGCCATATCGCCGTAATTGTAGATGCGGTTCATCACATCTTCAGACGCATCCGGCTTCACGACTGGAATGCCGTCCTTGAGCGTATAGTTTTCGCCTTCTACGCCGTTTTGCATATCGAACAGGTTTTTGTCGGACGCCATCCAATTCAAGTATTTAATTGCTTCTACCGCTTTGGTGCTGGATTTTGGAATCATAATATACAAACCGTTGGACGCATATTCTGGCTTGATATGTTTGCCTTCGTTATTCGTAAATACATCAGTTGGTGTCAGCACGGCATTTTTATCATTCGCTTGCAGGTTTTCGTAAGTGCCACCTGCATAATACGGGTTTCCTGCATCCTCAGTGTAGAAGCCGACTTTGCCATTTTGTATATCCTGTCCTAGCTGCTTTTTGTCCTCATCCAGACTGAAATCCTTGCTGATCAGCCCTTCGTTATACAGCTTGTTCATGAATTGCAGACCTTCCTTGAAGCCGGGAAGCAGTACTGGATAATCACGGGAGCCAAGCTTTTGCAGCAGGGTATATTTTTGCTCGTCAGTTAGTGGCTGCTGGATAAACGACCAGATCAGCGGCTCATATTGCGCCGGAGCGATCGTCATGCCAAATGGAATCACACTGGCTCCGACACCGCCGGGGTCTTTGTCCTTGAACGCCTTCAGTGTAGTGTACAGCTCATCTGTTGTCTGCGGCATAGGCATCTTCAGCTTGTCTAGCCAATCCTGACGAATATAGGAAGCATATTTGCCTAGGACGGAGCGCTTACCCGGAATGGCAAACTGCTTGCCTTCCAGTTGTCCGTAAGCGAGTGTATCTTCACCTAGGAACTTTTTCAGTTCGGGACCATATTGGTTGAGCAGATCAGTCACATCGGTCAGTCCGCCTTGTTCGGCATACCGGTTAAAGGTTCCTTGATCGTAAGTAAACACGATATCCGGCACATCGCCGCCGCTCGCCATCAATACATTCAGCTTTTGCAGCTCTTCAGAACGGGGAATCGGGACATACTGTACATCGATATTGTTTTTGGCACCAAAGCGTTCATTGACAAGCTTGGTCAAATAGTTGCTGTTAATCGTAGAACCGGCAGGCGAATTACCGCGGTCAAACACTTCCACCTTCAATACAGATTTGCCATCTGCCGTTGTTGCACCTGCATCACTGCTGGAGCTGGAACAGCCCGCCAGTAATGTTGTACCTGTCAGTGCCACAGCCATCATGAACCCGGACATACGCTTGAACAACCTTTTCTTTGAATACGCTTTCAATTTACTCAACCCCTTTGTCAGCTTGTGTCCCTTGTGCCGTGTATGTACCGCATATAATCCTTGCGGGTAGAAATGGTTCCAATTAGGGATGCCCCAATTATGGCATTTCACTTTTAAAATGCTCAATAAACTTGATTCCATCCATAAACCTTTTAGTAAACGCTTACATTGGAATGTAAGAACGGAGTGAGATCATGATTTGTACTATATTCGCGACATAAACGATTTTCCGATTGCCTGTCATCCCTTGCTATGACTGACTTTAGAAGCGATTACCTTTGACTTTTCGGCAAAAAGAAAACAAGCAGCCCGACATGGGGCTGCTCATTTTCGCTGTTCTCCTGATGGCAGTAGCGAGCTGCCGGGCTTCATTTTCAGCTTACGATAATCTCCCGGCGTAACGCCGATAATCCGCTTAAATACCCTGCCAAACGTAATCGAATTCGCATAACCGACCTGAATCGCGATATTCTGGATCGTATCGTCGGTTGATGATAACAGCTCCTCTGCCCGCTGCAAACGTAGCTGAACAAGCAGATCAATAAATTTAATATCCAGCTCTGCCTTGAACAGATGGCTCACATACTTGGGCGTAACGTCAAAGCGCTCGCTCAGATGATTGAGCGACAGATCTGGATTAGCAAAATTCTCTTCCATGTACACCTTCATCTCACCGATCAAGGCGCGATGATTGGTAGAATCGCCTGCCTGCTGATACATCTCTGCCACTTGATCCAAATATTGCAGCAACGACGCTTGAATCTCCTCCACCGTCTCTGCTTCGGCGATTGCCTCCATCACCCCGTCTGCTTCCTCACCGGATAACAGCACATCGAGTGGCTCAGACATGCCTTCCAGCTCACGACCGAGCATTTGCAGCAGCGATAGCACAAGGGAACGAATGCTATCGTCTTTTAAAATATCCTCTTCCAACCGACCCAGTAGCTGCTTGAGCCGTTCACGCCATTCAGGCTGACGCAGCCGATACTCCTTGATCCAATCCGAGATCGCCTGCAAATACCGATAGCTGTCCGGCTCCCCGCCTTCCGGTAGATCACTGTACATGACGACTCCATCGCGTCCCAGCGTCATCGAATATTTCATCGATTCTACTGCTGTCTCATAGGCGAGATACAGATCGGCAGCACAGCGCACGGTAATCCCTGTGCCAAAGCTCATCGTCAGATGCAGATTATGCTCGACCCATTCGCGACTGCCCGCCGCTAGCGAGAACAATAGCCGCATCCAGCGCCGCTCATCGCCCGTACCCGCGATGATAATGCCCGCTCGGCGTACGCTAATCCATTCGCACCAGCCAGACACCCCGTCCTGCTGCGCCAGTTCCTGAAACACATTCGTCAGCGCTAGCTTGAGCGTATTGTGCTCTTGGGTATTGCCCTTTTCACGAAACGCATCGTAATCCTGAATCTCGGCGACGATAAAGGCATACTTCAATTCGCCCTCCTGCTCTGGTCGTCCGTGCAGATCAGGGAAAATCCGCAGCTGCTCCAGCTCCTGCTGCAATTGCTCTGGCGGCTCGCCCTCAATCCAGTTCATAAACAACCGCCGGCGGCGAATCAACAGATTCTCATGATGCTGACGCTCGTAATCGACCGTTTGCTTCATCAGACTTTCCAATGCTTCGTCGATCAGCGCCATCTCATCCTTGCGCGCTGTTTCGTTGCCGGATAATTGCAGCGATTCAATCCGCTTCATCATCACCTGAATCGGCTTGTAATTTTTGCGCGTAATATAAATGATATAGGCAATGGATACCGCCACGACCAGCACGCCGATCAGCACCCAGATATAGGAGATGACCGATACCCAAGCAAACAATTGCCCAGCACGCAGCCCACTATCCAAATTCCAATTCAAGCGATCCGAATGCAACTGCGTCAGCGGCTCGTCATGCTCCGCTTCATCCTGCTCGGTTAACGCTGGTGGATACACCTGCTGTCCAGCAGCATCCGTAATCGTTAAAAACGATACCTGCGGATTGACCATCGACGCCGCGAGCTGCTGCATGCCATATACACTCACATTGATCACGATCATACCTTGATCGCCAAATGGCAGCGGCAATCGCTTGTGCATGCTGATCACCTGCCGACTGGGATCACTGCCCATCTCGGCAAACGAACGCATCGCCGACCAGCTCTGCTGCTCCGGCTCGGTCAGCGCCTGTTTGACGAATGGCTCATCCCGAAATCCACTCAGCGGCTGCAACCCTTGCACCGTTAGCACGCTCTGATCCGAATCGCGGTAAATGTAGATCGACTCCAGCAGATCGTTATTGTCCATCAATTGACGCAAACGCTCAACCGTCTGGTACGTCACTGCTGTACCACCCGAATCGCGATCAGACAGAAATTCATCATACACCGCCGATGTTTCCACATCGCGTAGCACATCCATCTCTATTCCTTGCACCGACCGATCCATCGTATCCATCATATAGCTGGTAGAGATACGATCTGCCCGCGCTGTTTCTTGTCGGGAAATCTCATTGATTACGATAAACGACAGAAAAATCAGCATCGAAATCGTCAATAGAAAAATCGGAAAATACGATAAAAGAAGACGACGATACCAGTTTTTTGACAGCAATGGGCTTCCCCCTCCCGTACGCATGATCTGTCCCGCTGCATATGCCCGTCGTATGCTTTGCCGTGCTTGTTATAACATGCCAGACTGACATCTCATATCATCATTCATCCACTTGATCCTTATACAAGCATAATCCCACCGAATGATGTAAGAATTCCTCTGTTTTTATCCTTTTATCATCCCGAATGTAGGATTACCTAACTTCGGTAAACTGCTTACACTAACTTTTATTTTACACTTTTCTGCGTAAACTGTAGAGGGGATAAAGGGATTATCTTTTTAAATCGACAAATTTTTTCATGATAGAGAGAGGGAAAGTTCCAGATCATGACTGTTTTACGTGGAAATAGGTTGCCGACTGCGAAGCGCTACATAGCCGAGCAATACAGCTCCAAGGAACGCACTAATCACACATGATAGATTCATTGCCGCTGCGCCGCCTGATTCCAACAGGTAACCATTTAGCAAATTACCAGCGATACCAGCCAAACCGACAAACACCATATTAAAAATACTTTGTCCTGTCGCCTGCATATGCTTGGCAGTAATGCGTGATACATACTCAACCGCCGAAATGTAGAAAAAGCCGAATGACAAGCCATTCAGAAGCTGCACAGCAATCATTACCCATGGTATAGGGAACAAATACTGAATACCCCAGCGCAAAATATAGGCAAATGCCGCTACTAGCAGCATGCGCTCATGCCCGAAACGCCGAATGACACGCGCCGCAATCAGCATCGCTGGAATATTCGCTGCTGAGGCAATGAACAGTCCCACCCCCGCCATTTCCAGCGTACCGCCTGCTTCTTGAAAGGACAGCACAAAATACGAGTTAAACGCCGTCAGCGTCTGATTCACCAGCAAACAACCGCCGAGAAAGCATAAAAACATCTTATTTCCCAGCAGCGTCCGAATGCCCGCCGACAGGGATTGCGATAGCACCCGACTCTCATCTGAACGGCGTGGCAGCCAGAACGTTAACGCCGCCGCCAGCAGATTGAACACCAGAAACGGAATCCAGATCAGCGACACATCCAGCCGACTGATATACAACCCACCTAGATAACTACCTGCCGCTGTACCCAAACTACCAAGAAAGCGAATCGCTCCATACGTCGTATGCGCCTTTTGCGCCGCTACCAACGCATACGAATCCGACATCGGTGCCTGCGTCGCCGCAAATACCATAGATAAGGTGTAGATAACCGTCAGCACCAGAAAATACGGACTCTGGTAAAAGATCGACAATACCGCTGGCACTGCCACACTGAGCATCAGCACCAAGCGCATCTGCTGAAATCGGTCAACTAGCATGCCCCATATCGGCTGAATCAGAATCGAGATCAGTGTTCCAATCGACATCAGCAATCCTACCTGCGCACTGCCCATTCCACCATGCACCAGCATGGACGACAAATACGGGTTGAACATGCCACCCGCTAAGCCCGCCAGCAAATAAAACCCACGAATACGCAGCAATGTCTGCCGCGCCTCGGTATCTACCACCGGACGCTCCGCAGCCTGCTTGCGCACGCCCGCCTTCTCACCAAACAACGAACCCATTCACATTTGCTCCTTTATCCAATGGAGTGCCTGCTTCAATCGGCAGGCTTTTTTGTCTGTTTGTTTGTCTATTTTTCCTTTATTTTCAGCTATTCCACTGTTTTAGCTGTTTTAGCTGTTTTAGCTGTTTTAGCTGTTTTTCAGCTATGGTATTCTCTCTGATTCGGATACGCATTGTATTTTTGTACACAGTAGGTTTCTTATCCGATGCAAAGGGGGTTACAGAAGTTCAATTGACGTTTACCAAATCAAATAGCTCCCAGCAAGGAATCTTATTTAGCATCTACAGCTTGGCTGCGAGATTTACTTAAAATCCACTTTGGTGTCAATCAGATGTTTTCTAACGCTCTAGCTGTCATCACGCCGTACACCGCACCAAGCGCTCCGGCTTCGTTGCCAAGCTGTGCCGGGACGATCGGACAATCAATCGGTACTAGACTCTGCGTCCGTCGCTGTAATTCCGCCATATAATAGGCAGATTCCGACACACCGCCGCCGACAACAATACATTGCGGATTCAGCAGGGAAATAATATTCGCTAGCCCCGCTGCCATATAATCCAGTGGCAGATTCATGATCGCCGCCGCTTCCGCATCACCCGCAGCAGCCAGTTCCAGTACATGTACTGCTTGTACCTGCTCTACTTGTCCGTTCGCCGCCTGCAAGATAGCATCGTTTTTTTGTAAAGATAATCCATCTTCTCTCAACCAACGCCGTGCGTGTTCACCGATGCCCGTGCCTGACGCCAGCGATTCAAAGCGCCCAAATTCGGTGCTGCTTGCCTGCTGTACATCTATTCCTCCCGCTTGGTGATCGACAACAAAGTATGAAATCTCCCCCGCTGTATAATCCGCTCCATGATACAGCTGACCATTGATAATAACGGCGCCGCCAATGCCCGTACCAACCGTTACCATGACAAGATGACGACGCCCCGCACCAGCACCAAGCCAGCGTTCACCAAGTGCAGCCACATTCACATCATTGTCGAGATACAGCGCACCGTCATAATGCAGAGCGATCAACTGCTTGAGGTTGACGCCATCCAGCGGCAGGGCAGGTACATGACGAATCGTGCCTTCTTCTGGGTTCACTGCACCCGGCAATCCGATACCGATGCCACCTAGCTGTTGTCGAGTCAATCCCTGCTCTTGCAATACTTCATCCAGCACGGCAAATAGCCATGCTACAAAATCCGCAGGCTCCGCCGTTTGCACCGTCGGTCGTTTGCTCCTTGCAGCAATCTGCCCGTCGCGGCGGGCAAGTACGATTAATGTCTTGGTTCCACCAATATCAATGCCTGCATACCAATCAGAGGAAAGAGGTGATGCTGGTGGGATCGTGATTCCATTCTGCTGTTGCTGCATAATTTGCCTCCTAGTTGTGTAGGGATACGGGTGTGCCGACAGCCAGCACATCCTCTCGAATATGGACAAATGCACGCTGTACACCCGCCCGTGCTGCTCCGCGCATAACCGCGCTGTCGCTAAGAGCGGAAGACTTCAGCTGCGGCATTGCTGGTACAAGGGGTTGCAGCGATTGTTGTAGCTGCGGAAGGAACAACTCCGCTTGACTGCCAATCGGTCCGCCGAACACAATCATCTCCGGTGATAACAACGCCGTCATTTGGCTAAGCGGCAGTACCAACCGTTCCACATATTGCTGCATAATCGACTGCGCGCCGGGCTGCCCCTGTGCCGCTGCATCCAGCAAATGCTGTACATGCCAGCCGTCCATTTCAGAATCTGGATGCTGTGCTGTATAATCTGACATCAGCTCGCGTAGCCCTTCACTGCCAATCTGCTGCTCCAGCCTGCGAGGCTGTGCAGGTGCTTCAGCCGACAGCGATGTCGCCGATTGTCCGATTTCGCCCGCGGCTCCATGAAGCCCACGGTACAGCTTGTCGTCGATCATCAGCCCCGCCCCGACGCCTTCACCGAGATACAAATAGGCAAAATGGGCAGCTGTTCTCGCCACGCCATATTGCTTTTCCGCAGCAGCAGCCAGATTCACATCATTGTCGAGCAGCACCTCCATGCCGAGTTGTTGGGACAAGGATGCGGACGATAGCAAAGACATATACCGATTCAGCTGAGGTAATAACGTCTGAATCTTACCTGTTACCGGATCGACAACCGCTGGAATACCCGCACTGGCAAAACGAATCTGCTCCGGCAAGATGCCCAACTCCTTTGCCCCTTGATGTAAACGGGACAATAGCATTGCCGCCAACTGCTGCTCATCTGGCTGGTCGCTACACTCCGACCAGTACACTGGCTCGCCCGCTACCACATGACCAGACAGATCAGCGATGCCTGTCGCAATACCTTCTGGTCCAATATCCAGCACAAATAGATAAAATACCGTTGCATTAAATTCCAGCACCTGCCCTTTGCGCCCCTGCTGGTTGCTGTCCAGCCCCGTTTCCCGTACTAGCTGCCGATCCAGCAAATGCTGTACTGCTGCCGATACAGTGGGCTTGCTAATTCCGGTACGGCGACTAATCTCCGCTCGCGATAGACCCGGATATTGTACGATCAGCTCCAAGATCAGATACTCATTAAAATGACGAATCATCTGCGGATTACCGATAGATGTTGGCATAGGTCCTCCTTTTCGTTTTCGTTTTCGTTTTCGTTTTCGTTTTCGTTTTCGTTTTCGTTTTCGTTTTCGTTTTCGTTTTCAATCGAATCAATCGCCAAAAACAGCACCAAAACCAATGGTTGTTTGCTGCATAGAAAGTGTAGGATGATTGTATGTTTTATATTAGTAAACTTTGTTTACTAATTGGGTTGGATTTAGTATACGCCCGCTCTTAGGCGCTGTCTATGGTTATTTCTCATCAATAACCTATAAAAATGACAAAAAAAGCAGGCTTTCGATGGAAAGCCTGCTTTCTCTTTAACGTACTTCCATATGCAGATCGCCCGGCTTCGTCCAGCCGATCTTTTTCAGTACGCCATACAGCGCCAGTGTAATAACCGCTGGCAATACCATCCCGGTCAGCACATATACTGTAAACGCGCCTGCACCTTGAATCGCCAAAATATTCAGCGGGGCAATCAGCGAGTTCAGACCAAGCCCCGCCAATTCGTACGATGCCTGAAAATGGAACAGCAGCGTCGCAATCGGTGCGCAGATGATCGCAGAGATAAAGGTCGGAATGACCAGCCGTGGATTTTTGACCAGATTCGGGAACTGCACTTTCGGCGTGACCAAAAACTGAGCGATAAAGCCGCCCGCGTCATTTTGCCGTACCGACATCAGGGTAAATCCGACAAACTGCACCGTACAGCCGATCAACGCCGCCGCACTGGATACCGGATCTAGCTTGAGTGCAATCGCGATGGCTGCCGACGATGCCGGAGACATAAGCAAAATACTCCATACCAGTGAAATCGCCATCGGTGCCAGCAGCGGATGCCCTTGTACCGAGGTCGTAATCGCTGCACTGATCGTCGTCAGCATCGGAGTGACCACTGCCGCCAAACCAGCACCAACCAGTCCACCAACCAAGACAGCACCGAGCGGAATCGCCATCATGTCCAGCTTGGTGCGTCCGGTAATTCGTTTACCGACGTATGTAGCTGCCGCAGCTGCTAGCACGGCGCTGATCGGCTGACCCGTTACAAGCGTCATGCCACCATCCGAATTTATATGTAGAGCTGCGCCGCCGATTGTACTTGCCGCCATGGCGCTAAACAAGACGAGCGAGTTGCCGCCCAGCTGGTACGCAATCCCCGCGCCCAATGCCGGTGCCAATAACAGCTTGGTCACTGTGCCGATCGACACTAGCGTATCCCAGCCCAAAAACTTGCCAAACGTTTCAAATAACAACCCGATCCCCAGCGTGACGAGAACCGCGTTTGCCATGCCTGCTGATGCTTTGTACATGCGACTGATGAAATACTCCTTCATTGTACCGTTTCCCCTTTATGCCAGATCTACATGATGCCATTCCTTCTATTCCGTTCCAACGATGAAATCAAGGAAAAACATTTGCGTTCTGTAATCCTACATCAGCGATTTAACGCTGTAAACTATTGTTTTTCAGAAATTGCAGCAAATACACAGAATTTTCGCAATTTTATGGTCATTCACAATTCCGACCAGAAAACCAGAACAAACAAAAAAGCCGTCCCCAAGGCGAGACGGCTGGTGCGGCTTATCAATCAAGCCTGCTTCATGCTGCATATTCCATTGGCATGCCGGTTGCAGATGATCAAGTGCTTCCTCTTCATTCGGCTAGTCAGACGGATGTGCGATTAGACGCTTGCGTTAAACAGGCTTCCGATGCCCATTTTGGCAAAGCTGCGTTCTCTGGCTTCTTGCTGTTCTTGCTCTTTCGACCTTTTGGCTTCACTGTTTTGCATTTTTTTCATCGCATCCAGTGTTGCTTCTTCGGTCGACTTCGGCTCATCCGTTGCGCTGGTTTGCTCGGTGGATGTGCTGTCTGTTGTGCCGTCGGACGAGCTGTTGCTAGAACCGGAACTTGCTTTTGCCTGTGCGATCTGGCGTTCAATCTGTTGAATCTGCTGCTGAATTTGCTTGATTTGCTGCTCTGTATCCGAACTTGTTTTGTCTGTGCCGGATTGAAGCTTGGTCAATTGAGTCTGCAGCGTTGCTTTTTGTTTTTCCAGCGCGGCCGTGTTGCTGGAAGATTGAGTCGACGTATACGCCGACGCTGTTGTTGACGAGGTGGATGAAATGTTCATGGGAAAACTCCTCTGCTCCGTAGATTAACCCTCGTCCTGTTCCAGAATTCCCACTGTCTTTATCGGCAGAATATGTTGGTTTGTGTATATGGGTGGAGTGGGAAAAGCGGAGTTTGGTGCAGCAGGCGCTACGGGAAGGAATAAGGGAACGTCCTCGGGTGGAGCCGCGGGAATCTTTGAATCGAGGAGGAAATGAAGATTCCCGCCCCTCCAAAGCAGTAAGATATTTTGCTTTGCAAAAATCATGTTTCATTGAACCCCTTGTTTGTAGAACGTAAACACTATAAGTCGTCCTTTCCCCTTATTTCCTTCCCTCCGCTTCGTGCTGAAGCAAACATTCGCTTTTTGCAGGGTAATGGGTAGAGGGAAAAGAAGGGTGAAGGATTTCATCTATCTGGGTATGTAGGGATGTGAGGAATGTGGGGATTTTTATTTTTTCGCAGAGATGGGTTTGGATACAGATTTGATGAGTGTGGAAAATGGGTTAGGGGTGGTAGGGCTTCTTGGATTTAGGTGTGGGTTCGATTTAGGTGTGGGTTCGATTTAGGGGTGAGTTGGATTTGGTGGGGAAATTGGTGACATTGAAATGGATGAGGAGGATGTTGGAGATGAGTGAATTTGTGAAGGGTGTGCGGGAGGTTTATTTTGAGGATGATGGGGTGATTCCGAATTCGAGGTTGGCGGTGTTGATATATGAAGGGGTGTTGAAGGATCGGTTGGGAGATGTGGAAGATGTATTTAATGAGAATGGGTGGTTGAATAGCTGGGTGAATGGGGTGTTTGGGTATCATCATTATCACAGCAATTCGCATGAGGTGTTGGGGGTTGTGAGTGGAGACGTGACGGTGCAGTTAGGTGGGGCGCATGGGCAGGCGTTTACGTTGGTGGCTGGGGATGTTGTCGTGCTACCAGCGGGGACAGGACATAAGCGGTTGAAGGCTAGTGAGGATTTTCGGATCGTTGGGGCTTATCCGGGCGGGATGTCGTATAATACGCGTACGGGCGAGTCGGGGGAATATGAGCAGGCTTTGCAGGAGATTCCACGTGTGCCTGTGCCGGATTCTGATCCGGTGTTTGGAGCGGATGGACCGTTGGTTCGGCTTTGGCGTGAAGGGCGTTGATGAAAAAGACCCGATCGAGGTTGAACTCGGTCGGGTCTTTCTGGTGAGACGATTGCGTTGGATATGGTATAGCTTGATGCGATTGCTGTAGAAAATAGGGATCACTCTGAATCAAAACTTGAACTTGTCGACCATACCGCTGAGGCGTTCGGCGCTTTCGTTCGTTTTCTCAACTTCAGCGGATACGTTGCTCGCTTTTTCGAGAATCGCTTGTGCGGCTTCGGCGATTTCTTCGGTAGCATCGGCGGATTCGTTGTTGGACAGGGCGATTTCGTGGATCGCTTGTGCCAAGTTTTGTACGGACGCGCTCAGTTGTTCACTGGTAGCGCTGAATTCGCTCACCATGCGGTCAATATCGCTGGCATCTTGCATATAGTAGTCGCTTGTCTGCTGCATCATTTGATAATCGGCGGCAATTTCGTTGGTCAACAGACCGATCAGACGACCGGTATATTGTTGCAAGTTACTCACGGAATCGACCACTTCTTCGGTAATGTCTTGAATTTGACCAACGGTATCGCGTGATGCGTCTGCAAGCAGGCGGATTTCGTTAGCAACAACGGAGAAGCCTCTTCCTGCTTCACCTGCACGCGCCGCTTCGATGGAAGCGTTCAATGCAAGCAGGTTGGTCTGTTTGGTAATTTGCAAAATAGATTCGCTCAACGTTTTGATCATTTCGACCGATTTGGATTGCTCCATGGCTTCGTCCAGCCCAGCCTTGATCTCATTGTAAATGGCACTAGTACCCGCAATGGATGAGGTCAGTTTTTGCTTCAATTCTGTGGCGCGCACATTGATGGCATTAGCATTCTCTGCCCCCTCCTGTGCACCACGAGCAATCGTATCAATCGCCGTTTCAAACTCACGAGTCGACGCGCTGATCTCCTGCGTCGATGCAGCGGTTTCTTCCATACCTGCGGACATATTTTGCGTGGTTGCAGATACATCCTGAATGCTGACAGACATATTTTGAAATACGCTATGGGTATGCGCATTGACGGCGCGCAGTTGCTCCACTTCACTGGTTACAGCGGTAATCATCGCACGAGTCGATTGCTGCATATTATCCATGGCGCGCAGCAATTGACCCGTCTCGCCATTGAGCTGTTTGTATTTGCCAGGAATGTCGGTGGAATAATCGCCACGGGACATACTCTCCAGACCGGAAGATGCCAGTTGTACAGGACGGATAATGCTGCGAACGAGCAGGAACATGATCATCAGTGCCACGATCAGGCTGATCACAGTCACCAGAATCATCAGCACGATCATACCATTCACGCGCTCCATGTATACGCTAACTGGCTGCATTGTCACTACCGTCAGACCAAGAGAGCCGTCCTTTTGGAATACAGCCATATAGCGCATGCCGTTGATTGTAACAAAGCCATTGCCACTAGTGTTAGATTGAATCTTAGCGTACATGCCTTCTGTATCGACTTTACTCATGTTCAGCTTCATAACCTGCGATTTGTCCGGCGATGCTACGACATCGCCATTCGCGTTCAATACGATGGTGTCTAGCGTGTCACCTTCACTTTTCCGTACAACATCTTGCAACAGTGAATTCACATTAAGCGGTGCTGCGAAAATCGTCGGTTCATTGTTTGTCGCACCATTTGCTGCTGCAATGACATTTCCGATTACGATTACGGAAGAACCAGATACTGGAGACGTCATAATGTCACTAATAAATGGACCCGGATTTTGCTGAACCTTCGGATACCATGGGTCTTTCTCAGCTGACGGTTTGTAGCCAACTGAGCTACCGCCGATGCCGTCTACATACAGCGCACCCTTATACATGAAAAAGACATTCTCATACAGTCCGTCAGAATCTTGCAGCTTCTTCGTGATGTTCTCGCGGATACGGCTCAATTCTTCTGTATTTGGTGTACCTGTACGATCCAGATTGTTGAAGAAATCGACATTGTACGGATCATTAACGACCGCTTCTGCCGCACTTTGTTGAGATTTGATGATGATGTTCAGTTCTTTTACCTTTTCATTGGCTACACTGGACAGGGATTGTGTATTGGATTGCTCATACGATTCGGTCATCCGGTAACCGACGATCAGCATAACTGCGATCATCGGAATAATGATACAGAGCGCCGAAATCCCCAATATCCTTACGAAAAGACTACCTGACCATTGTTTCAATTTACTCATAATAATAATGTTCTCCTTTGTACCTTCTGTCTAAAATGTGCTTTATACTTACCGCCTATGCGTCATCCGTCATACAAAACAATGAATATAGTCACTGGTATATGTTCAAGTATATAACCTTGGTAGTGGTTCTTTAAGACTACATAATTGATTATATCCCAAATATGTTGTGCTGAATCACTATTTATGTTTTAAATAATTAAATTTTATAAAATATATTAAAAGTCATACAAAGTAAGTCTATGTATACATATAAAATACGTTGTCAGACGAAGTCTACCTTAAAATTAGCTAAAATTATTTCTTTTTCGTGTTTTTTTGTGTCTGAACAGAAACCCGTGGGGAAACCAATCGTATACACACGATAAGATTACCAAAGGAGGTTATTCATATGGGTCTTATTAAGAGCATTATTAAACAGGTCATGAATTCCAAATCTTCCTCAAAACGCAGCCATCGTTCCTATAGCAGCAGCGACCGTTACCGTCGTGGTGGTCATCATAATCAGTACAATCATCACCATTACAAGCGTCGCGGCAAGGGAAGCTCGTACAGCAGCAGCTGATCAATGTCAGCCTACACGAATCTGTTGAGCGCAACGCCATACAAGCAAACGCATTGTCACACAAAAAGCAGCTTCTTCCTTTTCTAAAGGAGAAGCTGCTTTTTTCATGCGACTTGGTGTTATCACACTCATCACAAAATATTTCGATGCACAGTGCATCAGGTGTACTCATCGTGCATCCTGTGCATTCATCCATAAAAGAATTTACTTGCCGTTATCCAGCACTAGCAGCGCCTGTCGTATATCCCGCTGCACCTCGTCCAGCACATCATAAGGCGTATCCACTTGAAGCAATCGCCGAATCAACTGACGCGTGTGCGGATGAATATCCAATTCGTCTTCCCAGCTGGCATCCGGTGATAGCGGATTCGATTTCTCATTTCCATTGCCATTCACAGCATCCCGATCCTGCGACGAGGGTACGCTCCGCTGATCATCGAAGCTGCTGTACAGCAAATACAGCAGCAGATGCCCCATCCCGTAAAAGTCGCTGCGTACATGCAAGGAACGGCGAATGATCTTCTCCTGCTCATCCCCACTGACCAGTTCATCTAGCTGCTGCACCAGTGCAGGCGGCTCATCCTGATGCCATGTCAATCCAAAGTCGATCAATTGAATACGTCCTTCATCCCACAGCACATTGGACAAGCTAATGTCGCGGTGTACCATCCGCCGCTGATGCATCCGCTGCACCAATTCGCACAGCTCTAGCATGAATTGCAGCGACTGCTTTTCTGTAAACGAATGATGCTGTTCAAACAGCAGTTCGCCGATGTTGTACCCATTCATAAACGACATCACCAGACAGCGCTGCTTATGATACACAAAATGATCCAGCAAACGCGGCATATGCGGATGATCCAGCGCCTGCATCGCACGCAGCTCGCGATCATAGATCAGCTGTGCGCGCGGATCGCCGCCGCGTAGCGGTTGGATCGTTTTCAGTACAACGACCTCTCCATGTGCTGACCTGTCGCGGCAGCGATACGTTACGCCGTAGCTGCCTGTACCAAGTCGCCCTTCCACTTCATAACGTCCATGAATGACCGTACCCGGCGTAAAATGCCGTTCCTGCCACCAGCGAGACAGATGCCCGCCCATTCGCTGTAATGCTCTCAATCTTCAACCAGCCTTTCCCCTGTACATCGTATGGTCGTTTATTGCGGCAATTTGCCCTTGTCGGTCTTCGTACGGAATTTGCGATATAGCTTGCTAATGCTCTCTGGAGTTACGTCGATTTCGCGCTCATACGCGTATTTGACCGAATAGCCCAGCGCCAGCGTAACCGATCCAGCGATACCCGCCGCAGCAACCGAACCTGCCCCGGGAAACAGCTTCACCACCTGCGCGAACAAGGTACGTCCCAGATTGCCGACGATGGAGGCGATCACGATTTCCTTTGCCGCTTCCCGGCTGAGCGGACGCTCATATAGCGTTGCCAGTCGCGTAAGCAGCCCAATCTGAATCGCAGTTAGCGGAATAATGTCCGCTCCCGGCAATGGAGCTGCACCGATGGCGCCTGCCGATGTCGCTGCGCCGATAATCCACTTGTTGGCGATAGAGGATTTTTCCTTGATTGTGCGGGCGAAGACAATGTCCTTACTTTTTTTTTTGAGCAAATCGAGAATGGCGTAGCGCAGCTTCTCAATATTCTCACCCGTGCGAGACGATACCGGAATGACCTCGTAACGGTCGCCAGTCTCTTGCCGAATCCGTCCAACCAGTCGGTCGATCTCTTCCGCAGCGTCGATTTTGTTCAAGACGATCAGAATATCAGTGTTGATCTTCTCCAACGCTTCCAACGACTTCTTCTCCGCTTCGGAAAAAACCGTGCCTGCTGCATTCAGGAAAAATAACACCACATCCGTTTTGCGATAATAATCGCGCGTGCGTTCGGAATTGGCGGTGTTCACATCGTTCAAGCCGGGGGTATCGATCAAGATAATTTTGTCGCGGTACGGATATTCGCGAATTTGAGTCGTCTCGCCCGGCTCCGCGCCTACACCTGCCACGTCATCACCGATAATACGATTAATGGTAGACGACTTCCCCGCATTCACATCACCGACCAGCGCGATCATTACTTGCTGCTCCATCTGGCGGTTAATCTCGTCCATTTCCTGATCAAATGCCTGATCTGCCCGTCGTCCAATATCCGCCTTGAGCTGCTTGTCCTTGAGATTCACGATGACTCCTCCGTCCATAAAATAACTGAATTGGATATGAATAATGTAGAGCCTAGCTGATGTATTCTAGCTAATGTATGAATGATATGTTGGATTAGAGAATGCTTTGCTGTTGCACTTTATTCCCAGTTTTCCAATACCAGCTTGCCAATGGTACTGCCGGATTCCAGCTGTGCATGAGCCTCGCGCAGATTGGCGGCGTTGATTGGCTCCAGACGCTCCGATTCAGTACTGTGGAACACGCCTTCATCGATCAGAGCAGCTATCTTTTGCAAAATCTGCTGCTGTTGCTGCATATCCGCCGTTTCATATTTGGCACGAGTAAACATAAACTCCCATGCAAATGAAGCACTTTTATCCTTGAGCAGTTCTAGATCCACCGGCTCTGCCGTCTCTACAATCGAGCAAATATGCCCCTGTGGCGCGATAGCGTCCGCCATGCCTTTCCAATGCTGATCGGTATGATTCAGACAGAAAATATAATCCACCTCGCCAATACCAAGCTCCTTCAGCTGTGGCAGTAGTTCCTCGCGGTGGCTGATCACATGATCTGCACCATGCGCCAGCGCCCATTCTTCCGTTTCTGAGCGTGAGGCAGTGCCGATCACCGTCAAGCCCGCCTGACGCGCGATCTGGGTGGCGATAGAGCCAACTCCACCAGCAGCATTGATGATCAGGATGCTTTTCCCTTTATTATGTGCTGGATCTTCCGATACACCCAGTCGATCATGAATACCTTCCCATGCAGTAATCGCCGTTAAAGGCAGTGCGGCAGCAGCGGCAAAATCAAGCTGCTTGGGCTTGTGTGCCGCAATTCGGTAGTCCACCAGATGATACTGGCTGTTGCCGCCCGGACGCGTGACACTGCCCGCATAATATACTTCATCTCCCGGCTGAAAGCCCTGCACGCTATCACCGACTTGCTCCACGATACCGGCAACGTCCCAGCCGAGAATGCGCGGTTGCTCTTCCACTTTATCTTTGGGAGCACGCAGCTTGGTATCGACCGGATTGACCGAGATCGCCTTCACCTGCACCAGCAGATCGTTATGACCAGCAACCGGCTTCGGTATCTGTACATCCTGTAAGCTATCTTCGTTTTCAATCGGTAAATATCGGGTCAATCCTACGGCTTTCATATGCGTCATCACTATATCCTCCTCTAGTTTCCGTTCTATATTGATGCAATGACATCATCGTCACGGCATAACATCTGTTCTTATTGTAAAAGAATGGCTGGCAGCCAAACAATACAGTACGTTGTATAATACCCTTTTTTGTCGCAGATGATGCCAATGTTTGCAAACCAGTGATGTCCAGAGAGCTATGAATGTTCTGATATTGTTCATTTGGGGATGTGGCTTATCTGTGATTCCACTGTTGCTCTACAGGTCTGTGTTCCGCTTGCTGTGCATGCTACAATGCCAGTGTTTACAGGCGATCTGATCACGACAACAGTCCAAGGGACAGGAGTGGAAACAGACATGATGAAGTTATCCGTATTTACGGTATGTACGCCAGAGTTAACCCCAGAGCAGCTAATCCAAGCGGCGGCGTCAACTGGCATTCAAGGCATCGAATGGCGATATGCAGCCATTCCACCAGAAGCTGCGGATGAAACGCCTTCCTTTTGGCGGCACAACCGCTGCTCCCTCGATCCTCACGGTGATGTTGCCGTTATGGATACCATCCGCCAGCAGACAAAGCAGCATAATGTGGATTCTATCGCACTGGTTCCCTATTTGAAATGCGGTGATCTGGATGCGGCAGCGCAGGCATTTGGCACCGCTCAGCAACTGAATGTACAGATGATGCGAGTCGGCGTGCCATCCTATACTGGCGAGCGGCATGTGGAGGATTTGCAGGAGGAAGCCGTTCGCTATCTGGATGCGATTCAGGATATGGCGCAGCAATATGGTGTGAAGGCATTGGTCGAGACGCATCATGGCACCATCGCCCCAAGCGCTTCGCTGGCGCTGCGATTGGTGGAACGCTTCAATCCAGCGTATATCGGTGTGCTATACGATCCGGGCAATATGGTACACGAAGGATTTGAACATTACCGTATGGGTTTGGAAATGCTTGGTCCCTATCTGGCACATGTTCATGTCAAAAACGCTGCTTGGCAGCAGCAGGACGGGCAATGGCAAAGTGGCTGGGCACCGCTGCATGAAGGCATCGTGCCATGGGCACAAATCGTACGACATTTGCAGCAGCTTGGATATGACGGGTATCTCGGTGTGGAAGATTTCAGCGGTCAATGGAATGGTGAGCAGATGCTACAGCATTTTGCCGATACCTTTCAGGCGCTGCTGCGGCAGGATTATGAACAGGAGGCGTTATCATGACCCCATCATCTATAAAAGTCGGCGTAATCGGCATTGGCAATATGGGCAGTGCCCATGCGCGTACCTTACTTTCCGGTGCGATTCCGGGCGCAGAGCTGGCAGCCGTATGCGATATTCGCGAAAGCATGCGCGCATGGACACAAGAGCATTTATCCGAAAAGGTGACATTCTGGAACGATTCTATTCAGATGATGGAGTCTGGCACGGTGGACGCTGTTATTCTCGCTACGCCGCATGACGATCATGCACGGCAGGCAGTCATTGCTTTTCAACATGGATTGCATGTGCTTGTTGAGAAGCCTGCTGGTGTAAGCGCAGCACAGGTTCGGGAAATGAATGAAGCTGCTGCTGCTCACCCGCAGAGCGTATTCGCCATTATGTACAATCAGCGCACCAATCCGGTCTATACCAAGCTGCGCGAACTGATCCAAGCGGGCGAGCTGGGGGAACTACGACGTATGAATTGGATCATTACGAATTGGTATCGTCCGCAAAGCTACTATGATTCTGGCGGCTGGCGTGCCACATGGGGCGGCGAAGGCGGTGGTGTACTGATCAACCAATGCCCGCATCAGTTAGATCTGCTGCAATGGACGACTGGGATGATGCCGGAGCGCATCCGTGCCTTTTGCCGATTCGGACATTATCGTGACATTGAGGTCGAGGATGATGTAACCGCCTATCTGGAATATGCGAATGGTGCGAGTGCGGTATTCATCACAACTACTGGCGAAGCACCGGGGACGAACCGATTTGAAGTCACCGGAGATCGCGGCAAAATCGTGATCGAACATGACAAACTGACCTTCTGGCGGCTACGCGAGTCGGAACCGGAATTCAATGCTCGCTATACCGGCAAATTTGGCAGCCCGGAATGCTGGCAATGTGATATTCCGATCAGTGAACAGGAAAGCGGTCATACCGGCATTATTCGCAATTGGATCGAAGCGATTGTAACAGGAACTCCTCTGCTATCACCGGGTGTGGAAGGCATTCGCGGATTAACACTGTCCAATGCGATGCTGCTGTCCACTTGGACGGATGATTGGGTGCAATTGCCGCTGGATGAACAGGCATTTGACCAACAGCTACAGCAGCGACGGCAACAATCGGTGTACCAGCCCGGACAGACGGCAGAGGAAGATACTACCGCCCCTGCCGATCTGAGCGCAACCTACAAATAAAAGCAATCTAATTAGGAAGGGAACGATGATGAATGAGCAAGGATGGCATGTTTTACGCACCAACTACGGACTATCACAATGAACCTGTATGCGCGCCCGGCGAATTTGTATTTGCGGCGGTAGCGCTAGATCACGGACATATTTATGGCATGTGCGCCGAGCTGATCAACGCTGGCGGAACGCTGCGATGGATCTACGACTCCGATCCACACCGCGCTGAGTCGCTGCAAAGCAAGCACCCCGAAGCACGCATTGCTCCTTCATTGGAAACGGTGCTGCATGACGATGAGGTGCTGCTGGTCGCAGCGGCAGCGGTAACTTCCGAACGCGGTCCGCTCGGTATTCGCGTCATGCAGGCGGGCAAAGATTACTTTACCGATAAAGCCCCTTTCACTACGTTAGAACAGTTAGTGGAAGCACGTATCGAAACTGCGCGTACTGGACGCAAATATATGGTCTATTACAGTGAACGACTGCACCAAGAGAGCACAATCTACGCGCATCAACTCATCCAGCAGCAAGCGATTGGCGACGTGGTGCAGGTCATAGGCACTGGACCGCATCTGCTGGCAGCACAGCGGCGACCCGAATGGTTCTTTCAACGCGAGAAATATGGCGGTATTCTGTGCGACATTGGCAGTCACCAGATTGAGCAATTTCTGACGTTCAGCTCATCATCGGATGCACATATCAATTTCAGTCGAGTGGCTAATTTCAATCATCCGCAGTATCCCGAGCTGGAAGACTTCGGTGAAATCTCGCTGACCGGTAGCAGCGGCGCATCGGGATATATGCGCGTAGACTGGTTTACACCGAATGGGCTTGGCACATGGGGCGACGGACGCACGACCATTCTCGGCACGGACGGCTATATCGAACTGCGCAAATATATCGATGTAGGACGCGAGCCGGGCGGCAACCACGTGTATCTGGTGAATCATGAGGGCGAATATCATTTTGACGTCTCTGGTAAAGTTGGATATCCATTCTTTGGGCAGCTAATCCGCGATGTACTGGATCGTACCGAACATGCGATGACCCAAGAGCATGCGTTCAAAGCAGCCGAAATCTGCCTACTCGCCCAGCAGCGCGCATGGAATCGTCCAAATGCAATGGAAGGCTTTGCAAGTCAACCAGCTGAGGAGACAGCAAGCTCAGCAGCTACGGATGCAAGCCAATAATTCGCCACAGACCCTAAATGACCATTTCCAGACTATAACTGATTATGAATACCGATATAATCGTGCAAACTTCATCCCCCCAAATCCAGCAAAAGGTCTGTTCCTCCCTTGATGACATGCTACAATAGAAGCAAATGTAATCGTTATCATCGGGAGGTGCAGCATTCATGCCGGATGCACTGCGGATGGAGCAAGCCGTCAACCTCGGCTATCGGGAAACGCGTGCGTTTGCACCAGTGGCGGCGGACGGATTTCATTCTCATCTGCATTACGAAATTTACTATTTTCACGAAGGTCTGTGCACCTATATTGTCGGGGAAAGCATCTACCAGCTGCATCCGGGCGATGTGCTACTGATGCACGGTCGTACTCTGCATCGTCCACATCCACAGCCGGGGCATCCGTACGTGCGCTCTACGCTGCATTTTGACCCTGCGCTGTTGAGTGAATATGTGCAGACGAGCTATGCTGACAAGCTGCTGCTGCCGTTTGAGCAATCCGGCGGGATTCGGTTACAGCTGACGCTTCAGGAGCGCAGCGATCTGGAAGTGCTGCTGGAGCAGTTAAGCCGACTGTCGCATGAGCCGCAGCAGGGTCAGATTCCGCTGCCTTTTATGATGAAGCTGTGTGATCTACTGGCATTGCTCGCTGAATGCTGTCAGCGGCAGGAACGCCCGGTCGTGCGTGAAGGCAAAGAGATGTATGCCCATCATATCGTCGACTATATTGAGCAGCATTATATGCACGATGTGACGCTGGAGCAAATCGCCGACCACCTGCATCTATCGCGCTCGTATGCGTCGTCGCTATTCAAGGAATGGACAGGCATGACCATTTTCAAATATTTGTATCATCGCCGAATCAATCAGGCAAAGCTACTGCTGCAATATCAGCACGATCTGCCAATCAGCGAAATCAGCCGCCGCTCCGGCTTCAAGCAGCCTGCCCATTTCAGCCGCATGTTCCGTGAAGAAGTCGGTTGTTCGCCAGAAAGCTATCGTTTGCGGGAATAGCGGGATACCGTGTCATTGTGCGTCAGTCGATGCGCAGTGTAATGGATTATGTATTGATGATAGTTAATTGTTAAAAGATGAATTGGAATGCGTGCCGCTTATATATTTTGACGATACAGTCAAAGTGGTTGTAGCATCCTATCGAATACAAAGAAAAAGCCGCATGCAGACGTTATCTTACGTCCATGCGGCTTTTTTATACATATAAAACGTGCGCCTTCGTGCCTTCGTGCCTTCGTGCCTTCGTGCCTTCGTGCCTTCGTGCCTTCGTGCCTTCGTGCCTTCGTGCCTTCGTATTAATTGTAACACCTGCTATCCCGCATTGATCCAGCCTGCTTTTTGCAACAAACGCCGGATCATACTGGCTGCCTGCGCGCGAGTCACATGACTTTGTGGCTCAAAATGTCCCTGATTCCCTTGTACGATGGCACTCTGCGCAGTAGCAGCCACCGCCTTTTTCGCCCAATTGGATACCTCTTTGCGGTCAGAGAAATGATTCAGCTGCTGCTCCACCTGACTGTCCGATAGCGCAGTCGATTGACCCGTGTAGTCCATCGCATGACTCATAATCATTGCTGCTTCCTCGCGCGTAATATACTGATTCGGGCGGAAATTGCCATCATTATATCCTTCAATCAGCCCATGATTGATCGCTGTTCCCACCACACCAGCATACCAATCCGAACTGTGCACATCTTTGGGCAAATGACTGCTCTGTTCATCCGCCAGTCCCAACGCGCGTACTAGCATCGCCGCAAACTCCGCACGTGTCACTTCACGATCCGGTACAAAATTGCCATTCTCTCCATTCACCACCAGCCGTGATGCCATATCGTTGACATCATTCTTGCTCCAACTGGAAGCTACATCGGCAAATGTCTTGCTGCTCTGTACCAGCGCATAAATGCCATCTGGTGCAGAACCATGAATCACTGCGCTGCCCGCTGTACCTGCACCTGCTGTATTTGTAGCAGAAGGAGCATCAGCTTCCGTATGGCTTGTCGTAGCGGAATTATTCGTACCACTAGATGGCTGGGCAGCGGGATCAGTCACTACGGTAGGCACCGGAATCATGCTGTTCTGAACAGGGTTCCAGCGAACGGCAGTTGTCGCATGAACATTACTGTTCGACGGATGCAAAGTGAGCTGCCGCCCCTTTATGGGAACTGAAGCAACTGCATTCGCCGCATTCCCATTGCCCTCTGTACCTGCGAACAACACTATCGGATCGATGGCAACCGGAGATGCAGAGCCACCCGTACCCGTCAATGAAAATTGCACTGGTGTACCGATCATCTCTACGCCTGCCTGTTGACCCGCCCGCTGTACCGCAGTCGCAATATCCGTACGAACCGGAGCAATACCGATATGAAGCGTCACATTCTGCAAAGAAGCCGGGCTGCCCGGTAACGCCAGCAAAGCAGCGCGGTTCATGCCCGACACGGGCAACTCATAATCGCCCAGCGGCGATTCCACACGAATGCCACCTTGCCCGTCATATAGCGCCTGCAATATATCTCCATTTAACAAGCAATCTACCGTGGTATAACCCGACGGAATCACAATCGGCACGATCCGGTCAGCGGCGGATACCAATTGCTGCACAATGCTGTCTTTGCGCAGCGTCACCGTTAATTGACCGGGTGCAGAGGATTGAGCGGTATACAGACCATTTCCATTCGGCAATACGGCTGTGCTGGAAGGCGTGGTGTTACTGGAATTGGAAGAACTGTCACCCCCAGTCGTCGAATCTGGATTAGAAGTTGTCGAATCTGTACCTGTCGCCGGATCTGTACCGATGGTCGTTCCTGACTGCCCTGTACTGCTACCATTGATGCTGATCGACGCCAATCGAAATGCTGTCGAAGGATCATCATGTAGACGTAAGGTCAGCCATCCCTGTGCAGGCGTAAACGGCGTCTCCCCGTCTGCTGCATCGTTCCAGACCCCATTGCTGCCGTCTGTGGAATCAAGGCTATACTGCATGGATGTCGTTGTATGCTCCAAAGCTGGAATCGAAGGATCAAGCACGACAGCTGCCAACGATGCCTCTGTATCCGCTGTTGGCGGATATACGGTGTATTGTACCTGATACGATCGCGCAGATGCCGAAGGCATCATTAATGAAAACAGCATACCTGTCGCCAGCAACATCACTAATATACGTAAGCCCATAAGGAATGTCTGCAAACGGCTATACCTGCCTGCGCTGGACATAGACAACGTTGCTATCGATTCATTGTTCATATGATTTCGCTCCTGTTTGCTATTGCTTATTCTACTTCTATATAACGGGTGCTGAACGCAGAATCATAATGCCTGCTGGCGACTTTTATGCCCATTAGTCAATGCTAACGATGTCCCATACTCCATCCGATCCTTTTTCCAAGTAAAAAGTGTACACATACGCTGTTGTTTCTTGCTCTATCTGTAAGGTCGCTTGCACAGGCACAAGCACGCGTCCTCTCTCCATATGCGCAGCGTCGATATGGGTAAATACAGTTGGACGATCCAACAGATCATCCAATCCACTGCCCATCTCTGGACTAATCGCATGGTGAAACGCCTTGCTGTCCTGCGCCACAATGGCATCTATCGCCTGTCGCAGCTTGTCTTTTATGGCGTTATTCAATAGAGGGTCTTGAACTTGATCCCACTCTATCTCGTCAGCGCTTGGTATGCGATGACTTGTCTCCGAATCGGTTGGCGATGCTGGCGCCGAAGAGGAAGAAGCTTCGCTGGGCGCCTGTGTAGTCGATGGTTCCGATACTTGTGTGTCCGTATGACTACAGCCAGACGATACGCTTAACGCTATAGTGCAAATCGCTGTGACGATCTTCTTGTACATAATCTACCCCTCCTTTTCTTATTCCGATTGTCAAATGATTGGTGCTCATCGCATTCATGTCTAGATGGTCTTCTATTTGTATCTATGGACTATCATGGCAAAACAAAAGCAAACGGTCAAAGTCTACTTTCCCCATAATCTACACCTGCTGTATGATTTCATGCTTGTGTCCTTCATCTGCTACTGTATTTCCGTGTGTTTGCACATGCAGGAATGGGTATGTACATAACAGTACGCTTATTTCATTAAAAGTATCTGCAATTCTAGGTGACATACACATCACGCAATCAAGGAGGAATAGACATGAAAGCAGTAGTGATTGAACAATACGGTGACGAGAATCAACTCAAACTGGCAGAGGTGCCCGATCCGAAGCCGGGTCCCAAGCAGGTTGTCATCAAGCTAAAAGCAACCTCCATCAACCCGATTGATTGGAAGCTACGCGAAGGTCATTTGAAGCAGATGATGGATTGGGAATTCCCGATCATTCTCGGCTGGGATGCCGCTGGTGTCATTACTGAGGTCGGTGATGACGTAACCGAATGGAAAATCGGCGATCAGGTCTTTGCCCGTCCAGATACAACGCGTTTTGGCACATATGCCGAATATACCGCAATCGATGACCACCTGCTCGCTCCATTGCCACCGGGTATCAGCTTTGCTGAAGCTGCTTCGATTCCACTGGCTGGATTGACCGCTTGGCAGGCGCTGTTTGATCACGGTCAGCTCAAGGAAGGCGAAAAGGTACTCATTCACGCCGGAGCAGGTGGTGTCGGTACACTCGCCATTCAACTCGCCAAGCATGCAGGGGCGCATGTCATCACAACTGCCAGCGCCAACAATGCTGAATTTTTGAAATCCCTTGGCGCAGATGAAGTGATTGACTACAAATCTACTAATTTTGCCGACGTGTTATCCGATATTGATCTCGTCTTCGATACGATGGGTGGTCAGATTCAAAAGGATAGCTTCAAGGTACTCAAAGAAGGCAGTGGTCGCCTGATCTCCATTTTGGATCAGCCCGATGAAGAACTTGCCAAGCAGCATAACGTAACGGCGAAGGCAATCTGGTTACAACCGGATGGCAAGCAGCTGCAAGAATTCGGTCAATTGCTGGAGCAACGAAAAGTGAATGCAATCGTCGGCACGGAGCTGCCGTTTTCGGAGGAAGGTCTGCGCGAAGCGCATCGTCTTAGCGCAACACACCATGCCAAAGGTAAAATTGTTATCACTTTTGAAGATGACGCGCAATAAGAGCATGTGCCTGTACTAATCACCGTAGTCTATGGTCCGTATCAATGTATAGAGAGATACAAACGCAGGATGGGACGTTCCGGGACGATGAAAAACATTGCAAAACAGTAATCTGCATACCGCCTGCGTTTACAAACTTGACGATTTTGCATACAGCCCATACGGTATAATGGCTGTAACAAATCCATGTTTTATTAAGGAAGGTGCAGTATGATGTGGCTTATTAATCCGGCAACAGCATTTCCTGATCCGCTGTTTCGTATCGTCTGGCTGCTGGAACTCGCCGTGCTGCTGGTGTTGATCATTGCCGCCATGCGGCTGACGCGCCGAGCATGGATCAGCGCTGCTATATTATTTGTGATTGGATTAGGCTCTACCTTACCGGGCTGGATTTATCAAATGGTTCACCCCGATTATATTGGAGCATTGATTGATATTCCGTTATTGTTGATGTTCCCGCTGATGGCGGTTAGTCTCGTATGGGCGGTTACCGCTTGGGTGCTGCGCTGGTGGAGTAACCGACAAGATGGCGAGCATAAGGTCAAGCCTGCTTCTCAATCCTGATCGACGACAATACGAATAGATACAAAACCGCCCCGGCGCAGGTCTATCATCACCTGCTGCCGGGGCGGTTTGTCGTTTATACAGAGCTTTGATACATACCAAGTATCCCGCATCGTCATGACCTCATCGCTGTTGTGCAATGGGATAACAGAATACTCGTCATATCTTCGTCTTCGTTATGCTTGCTCGCTCAACAGTTGACGGATTGCCTCTACGGTTGGAGTCAATGGACGACCAATCAATGTTTCAAAATCACTTGGCTCTACTGCCAGTTCACCTGCGCGAATATCGTGTTGGATGCTCACCAGCATCGGGATCAAGAAGTCCGGCAGACCAGCACCTTTCATGATCTCGGCATATGTGGCATCATCCACATGCTGTACAGGAATCTCTTTGCCCAGTGCTTCACCAGCCGCAGCAGCCAGCTCATCCTGTGTCAGCAAGGGACCCGACAATTCGTAAATGGTATTGTCGTGACCTTCACCAGTCAGCACACTTGCTGCCGCAGCAGCGTAATCGTCGCGTGTTGCCCAGCCTACTTTACCGGAGCCTGCGGACGTTACCCACGGCGCGCCAGCAGCAGAAGCTTGAATACTAGACAGTTCATTTTCCAAATACCAGTTGTTGCGCAGGAACGAATATGGAATACCTGTCGCCAGAATCGCTTCTTCGGTTGCTTTGTGTACGGGTGCAAGGAACAGTTGGCTATTTGCTGCATTGCCCACGCTCGTATAGGCGATAAAGCCAACATTGGCACGTGCAGCCGCTGCTATCGCATCGTTATGCTGACGGATGCGCGTCTCGTTATCACCGTCCGCCGAGATGATCAGCAAGCGATCCACATTGGCGAATGCCGCTTCCAGTGTTTCTGGCTTATCAAAATCACCGTAACGCACATCAATGCCCTGCTCACGCAGATGCTCTGCCTTCTCCGGGTTGCGTACGCTGACTGCCAGCTCGCTGGCTGGTACAGTTTTGAGTAATTCGTTTACGACTTTGGAGCCTAAGTGTCCTGTTGCACCTGTAATTAAAATTGTCATCTTCATATCCTCCTATAATGTGAAAATTAGGTATACGTATTGCGCGTCATAACCAAAATGGTTACAACGAATGTATAAAATAAAAGCCTTGGATAGAGGCTCTCATTTCTGTCTGTGGCTACTTGTGACTGTTTTTTATGCGTTGACGAATTGGCTGCTCAGCTGTGCCAGTGTCGTGCGGGCAAGACGCTGTTCCATTGCCGTTTGCGCTTCGCGCAGTTCTTGCTGAAGCACCTGCTCAATATTGCGTCCTACTGGACAAGCAATACTGGAATGATCATGAATGCCGAATAGTTGATTCTCCTCGGTCACATGCACGGCACGGTAAATGTCGAGCAAGGTAATCTGCTCCGGCTGTTGCAGCAGATAGGCTCCGCCGATGCCAGCGCGCACCTCGATCAGCCCTGCCTTTTTCAGCATGCCCATAATCCGGCGAATCACAACCGGGTTCGTATTCACACTTGCGGCGATAAAGTCGCCCGTGCATTCCAATGGACACAGATGAATCAGCGACAGCGTGTGTACCGCCATAGAGAAGCGTGTACTAATTTGTTTCATTTTGTATCACCACCGTTGTAACCAGTATAGTTACATCATAGACAAAAGTCAATCGTTTTACGCATCCTACTTTTGCGTGTACTCTTACGCCTTCGTTTCACTACATTTCATTGTCTGTACTTTCATCACTTTACTCCACTATCTGCGCTCTATTGCCTATCTATTCATGCCTTTGCTCCACTATTTGCGTTCCATTCCTTCCCTTCGACGCCTTCACTCTACGATCTCTGATACATTCCCCGCACTTTACTTCTTGCTCTGCATAGCTGTCATCTACAACAATTCCTACCAAAAAATGCAATCAACAGAAAAACAGTTTGCTGTCCATCGTCAGCAAACTGTTCCTTATCATCAATCGATTATTCGTCATTGCATGATCTATCTGGAATAGGTAGTTCCGTTTTCTGTAGTTCCCATGTTCCTGTCCGTCGCTCCACGCTACAAACTCATCTCTCACAGCGATGCCGCAGAGTCCAGTTCTTGCGCGTCATGCTGCAATTTCTCCGCCGTTGTACGGATGATCAGCATCAGCGCACGAGTCATCAGATCCATCGGCAGCGACGGCATCGTTGGCTTGTGCAGCGCCATTTGGGTAGAAGCTGGGAAATGAACGAATCCGGCACGCACGCCTGGATGATGCTGTTGCAGATAATCCAGCACGCCATACATCGTATTGTTGCAAATAAAGGTTCCTGCCGTATTGGATACCATCGCCGGAATGCCATTTTCGAGCAGACGACAAGTCATCTCGCGAATTGGCAAGGTGGAGAAAATACCATCCGGTCCATTTTCGCGAATCGGCACATCCTGCGGCCTCGCATTCAGATTATCGGCATACTCAGCGCCCGGCTCGACATTCTTCACATTGACAGCGATTCGTTCCAAACTGACCGCCGTTCGTCCAGCCGCCAATCCGCACATAATAATAGCATCCGGCTGAAACTCCTCCGCTGCACGAATCATCAATTCCACGCATTCATCATAATGTACCGGTAACAGCAGCGTCCGCAGTTCTACCTGAATATCCGCAAAGGAATGATCCTCGACCGCCTCAAGCAAGTACTCCGTCGGGTTGATAGGAAGTCCACCAAACGGCTCAAATCCGGATATCAGTATTCTCATTGTCTCTACCTCCCAGTTGGATGAATACAACGTTTGAAACCACATTCCCCATTTTGAATCAACAATACGTAAATAAAAAAAGCGAATACGATAAAGCAATATATTCTACCTTTATAAATATATTACCTCTGCTTTACAATTCGGGACAATGGGCATATATTCCTGTCAAGGAATAACAAATTTTTCAAATGCCGTTTGGAGATGGGGCGGTACGGTTTATGAAGATTGGATGGAGGTCAAAGATTGATTTGACATTCCGCAGTGGAACAGTATAATTAAATTATGTTTTATCAAATATAATTTTACAAAATGAAAGTGAGGAGATTATATAATGTCTGTGCATGATTATTCTGCCCTGACAATCGACAAACAGGAACAATCGTTATCCGATTACAAAGGAAAAACACTGTTGATTGTGAATACCGCGAGTGGCTGCGGCCTGACTCCTCAGTATGAAGGATTGCAAAAACTTTACGATACGTATAAAGATTCCGACTTTGAAATACTGGGCTTCCCTTGCAACCAGTTCAAAGGACAGGAACCCGGCAGCGAAGCCGAAATTAAGGACTTCTGCCAAGTGAACTACAATGTAAGCTTCCCGCTATTTGCCAAAGTTGATGTCAAAGGCGACGATGCTCACCCGCTGTACCGCTATCTGGTAGATGCAGCACCTGAGCCATCCCGCACGGGCGATATTGAATGGAACTTTGCGAAGTTTCTGGTGGATCGCGACGGCAAGGTTGTGAAGCAATACCCTTCCCGCCTCGAACCTTCGGAAATCGAAGCTGATCTGCAAAAAGTACTCGCTGGCGAAGCCATTTCCTGACGATATTTCCCAGATTAAGGGTAAATATAAAAGGATGCACTTTACGAAATTCCCAATATAACAACCACAATTCAGGAGGATGATGAACCATGGCATTGACATTTACAGATATGGTAACGCAAGCAAGAAACAACGTACCGGGCGTAACTTCCCAAGAAGCACGCGAGAAAATCAACGCAAACCCAGACACGTTCGTTATTGACGTACAAGATGCCAAAGACGCTGGCGCATGTGGTCTGATCCCAAGCAGCGCGAACATCTCCCTTGGTATGCTGCCTATCCGTGCCGATCTTGGTCTGCCGGAAGAACTGCGTGACGAGCGTCTGAGCGATCGCAATCGTCCAATCCTCGTAACATGTGGCGCAGGTGGTCAAGCGGCACTGGGCGCATACGCGCTGAAGCTGATGGGCTTCACCGATGTAGCTTACATCGATGGCGGTACAGCAGCATGGAAACAAGCTGGCTTTGACGTAGAAGAAGCGTAAGTATTCCCCTATACTTGCGTGCGATAATTGCAACACCGCATATCCTTGTGATTACCCCTTTATACCCCAAAGCGTGATCATACTATGTAACCCTCGGAGCATGTCTCCGGGGGTTTTTGTTTGTCTATCGCTTGTGTTTGTTTATCGTGTACGCCCGCCTCTAAGCTATGCGGCTCATTCATCATCCGTACCGCTATCTGCAAACATGTAAGCCTTTTTATAAAAAGATTCCATCTTTATTTTCTGAAATTGGTTGTTATGTGCATTATATGTACCAACAAATATGTTTAGCTCCGATAACTAAATGGGTAATGTTCTTCACAGCCGCGTGCCGCTGCGACAGATGTGTATGATGAGCATAAGACTCTCCGTATCTGGCCTGATCGGCAGGTCGTTTGCTTGCATGCAGGAGGGTCATATTCGTATGGCTCTCGTTTGAATGACCAAACGCTGGAGGTCGCAATTGATTTTGCGCTGTTACAATCGCTCAGTATGAAGCCTCACGTTTGGAATTCACCATCGCTAGAAAGGGAGATGTATACATGAATCGCAATGTGACAATGATGCAATTTTTTGAGTGGCATGTGGAGGCTGACGGTTCACACTGGAAACGGCTGCAGGATCTGGCACCTGAACTGAAGCGCGCAGGGATCGGTACGCTATGGATTCCACCAGTAACCAAAGGCAATTCGCCGGAGGATACAGGATATGGCGTGTATGATCTATACGATCTGGGCGAATTTGACCAAAAAGGCTCGGTTGGCACCAAATACGGAACCAAAAAAGAGCTGCTGGATGCGATTGCCGTCTGTCATCGTCTCGGTCTGAACGTTTATATCGATCTGGTCATGAACCACAAAGCTGGTGCAGACGAAACCGAGGTATTCAAGGTGGTCGAGGTCGATCCGAACAACCGTACCGAGGAAATCTCGGATGAACCGTTTGAGATCGAGGGCTGGACCAAATTTACATTCCCCGGACGTGGTGATACCTATTCGCCGATGCAATGGAACTACCACCACTTCAACGGAACCGACTTTGATAACCGCGAAGGACGAAATGGTATTTTCCGCATTGCCGACGGGGACAAACAATGGAATGAAAATGTCGATAACGAATTTGGCAACTACGATTACCTGATGTTTGCCAATATTGATTACAATATGCCAGAAGTACGCGAGGAAATGGTCAACTGGGGCAAATGGATGATCGATACGACTCGCTGCGATGGCTTCCGTCTGGATGCGATTAAGCACATTAACTATGAGTTTGTACGCGAATTTGTGAATGAGATGATCAACAAACGCGGACAAGATTTCTATATCGTGGGCGAGTTCTGGAATCCAGAGCTGGCAGCTTCGCAGGAGTTCCTCGATACCGTCGATTACAAAATCGATCTGTTCGACGTCTCCCTGCACTACAAGCTGCATGCAGCATCCACATCGGGCAGTGCATTCGATCTGTCCACGATCTTCAACGATACACTGGTACAGACGCACCCAACACATGCCGTTACCTTCGTCGACAACCATGACTCCCAGCCGGATGAAGCGCTGGAATCGTGGATTGAAGATTGGTTTAAACCACTGGCATACAGCCTTGTTTTGCTGCGTCAGGATGGGTATCCTTGCGTCTTCTATGGCGATTACTTCGGCATCGGCGGCGAGAACCCAGTACCGGACAAGAAGGATATGCTGAACTGCCTGCTGTATGCGCGTTACCACAAATCCTATGGCGAGCAGGATGATTATTTTGACCATCCGAACACCATTGGCTGGGTACGCCGAGGCAGTGAAGATATTGAGCGTTCCGGCTGTGCGGTCGTGATGACCAACGGTGAGGAAGGCGAGAAACGCATGTTTGTCGGTGAAGAACGTGCTGGACAGATTTGGATCGACCTGACTGGCAACCGTCGTCATCATGTGCAGATTGAAGAAGATGGCTGGGCGAACTTCCCAGTTAACGGCGGCAGTGTGTCCGTCTGGACATTGCCGGAAACCGATCTGACCGAGGATGAGGTTGAGGGTTACTACGAATCCGGTCAGCCTTGTCTGGCTCTGCCGGAAGAAGGCATTTTGGAAGAGGGTTCTGACTTGCTGAATATCGAAGCAGCAGAACCAGTTGAAGAAGACAAAGAAGCGGACAAAGAGTAAGCATCCGCTGATCTTTGGACACTCCTTTCATCTTTGGATGATCCTTCTAGCTTCTAGACAGCAACATCCCACTAGCATTCACTCTGTAAACAAAACCGGTCGCCGGAAGCGATTCTCCTACGAGAATGCAGCTTCTAGCGACCGGTTTTTTTATATAACATGTCTTATCGTCGACTCATGAAATGAATAGGTACATCTGCTTCATACCAACTTACATAGGAACGAATACGATACGTTTCTGAGGATCAGTAGGTGCAGTCCAGACTTCCTCCACATCGGACAATGGACAAGCTTGCGTTGGAATGTGCAGTGTCCCAGATGCTATGCAGTCAATCAATGCCGGAAATTCCGCCAGATAACCAGCAGTTGTGATGGAACCTTGCCCACTTCCCAATAAGCGAACATTGGCAGATCGTAGCGCAGCGGAAGGAATCTGTGCATGGGCGCCTGCCATGGAGCCGATCTGAATCCAATCCAGCGCACGGCTACGATCTTGACGGCGGGTCAATAGGGGCATAATCGCTTGTTCTGTCGGTGCTCCCCACAGATAGTCAATCACGACATCCACTTCCGACGCCGCTTCACCTAGACGTTCCGCCACTTCAGCCGGCTCCCCTTCTAGCGATACGATCGTGTCAGCACCTAGCTTCGTTAGTCCATCCAATCGCTCTCGATTGCGTCCAGCGCCAATCACCTGATCCGCTCCGAGTAGCTTGGCGATTTGTACCGCCATCTGTCCCGAATTACCAGTCGCCCCCATCACCAGTACCCGACTGCCCGGACGAAAATCGATACGACTGCGCAGTGCCACCCAAGACGACATCGCAGGATTCATCGCTGCCGCAATATGCACAGGATCGGCATCTTCTGGAACGACCACGCTGCGGCGTATGTCGATAATCGTACGTTCCGCCATCGAGCCAAGTACATCATCTTCCATCGCAAAATAAATCTTACGTCCATCCTCCAATCTGCCTACGCCATCGACACCCGGAATCAGTGGCAATTGCCCCATGCTGGTATAATGCGAACCCTCTGCCTGAGAGCGAACCCGCTGATGCAATCCAGCGGCAAGTACATCCACATACGCTTCATACGGTTGCTGCACGCTACGAAGTTCAAAATGGTCATATTGTGGCGGTTTGCCAAAATCATATACAACTGCTGCTTTCATTCCAATCTCCTCCATATTGAATAGAATGATTTACTTAGATTCTATTTTTGCTTATCCATCTATTTAGTTAGTTACACAAACTATTTTAGTTTGTCATACCAACAAATTAGTTGTTGGGTATAATATAGTTTGTGACACAAACAAAGTCAATAAAAAGTTTGTACCGCGTACTACATTGTTTTTCTATGCTATACTACACACATCCATATCTGCACATATACGATCACCGATAAACATCTTCAATTCTTTTCGGCAATCGTCATCATACAGAGTTCCAACTTCATCATTACATTTTGCTATTACAGGAGTGAATAAATATGCACTATAATATGTCACCACAACCGAGTGAGACGCCGTTAGTGGATCATTTGGTTCAGCTTACATATTTGATTCAAAGTATTCTGCTAGAGGCAGGTACTGAGCATGATTTGTCCTTTGTACAGATTCGTCTGCTCGGTATATTGCGTGATCGTGAACCGGGTATGCAGGAACTGGCGCATCATCTGAATCTGGATAAATCCAGTGTGACCGGGCTGATCAATCGTGCCGAGCGCCGTGGACTCGTAGAACGCGTTGCTTCGTCCACTGACCGGAGAAGCTTCTCTGTTCGTCTCACTGACAGCGGACTGCATATTGTTCATACGGTCGGAAGTGAGATTGAGCAGCGGATCGACAAAGCCGCCGAACGACTCACACAACAAGAACGAGCGCAATTGATCAAGATTGCTGCCAAAATGATCCACCGTACATGATATTTGGCATATCGGTGTCATGCTGTACGTACAGCATGACTTCTTTTTTGCCAATGGTGACGGCAGTTGTCACCATTGTCCGTTAATCTGATAATGTACATAGCAAGCGACGGGAGTGAGTGTGAATGGAGACATTCAAGGAACGGTATAGCGAGCATTTTTTGCAGCGATTTGTAGAGATTGTGAATGAGCATACAGATGATTTTGACGAGAAGGTATTCCATGAACAGGTGTATCGCAGCGATTGGACAGAACTAGCATTCAAGCAGCGCATTCGGCGGATTAGCGAAGCGCTGACGGCTGCTCTGCCGCTGCCGTATGAGCAGGCAGTACAGCTGTTGATGCAGATTGCGCCACATTGCCGAGGCGTAGAGTATTTATTTTTCCCAGACTATGTGGAGCTGAACGGATTGGAGCAGGTGGAATGCTCCATGAAGGCGCTTGAAGTGTTGACCATGTATTCTAGCGCGGAGTTTGCAGTGCGTCCATTCATCGTGCAGGACCCCGCTGGAATGCTACAACAGATGAAGATCTGGGCGCAGGACGATAACGAGCATATCCGACGGTTAGCAAGCGAAGGCTTCCGTCCGCGCTTACCGTGGTCGTTTCAGCTCAAACAATTTATGAACGATCCAGAGCCGACCCTTGCTGTGCTGGAGCAGCTCAAGCAGGATTCGTCACTGTATGTGCGCAAAAGTGTCGCTAATCATCTGAACGACATCGCCAAGGATCACCCGGAGCGGATCGCGGAGATTGCTCGCCAGTGGTATGGGCAGCATCCGTATACGGACTGGATCGTCAAGCATGGCTGCCGAACGCTGCTCAAGCAGGATCATCCGCAGGTGATGGAGCTGTTCGGTTACATTGCCAATGAGGCGGTCCGTATCAGCGATTTGGAGATCAGTGCGCAGCAGGTAGCAATTGGCGGCGAGATCGACATTTCCTTTGTGCTGCATAATGAGGATACATCCGCTCAACATGTACGCATCGATTATGAAATGCAGTTTATGAAAGCAAACGGGCAGCAGGCGCCCAAGCGGTTCCGCTGGGTATCACGCAACTTTGCCCCCGGGCATCATCCTATGCGCAAAAAGCATTCGTTTAAGCTGATTACGACGCGAAAATATTACGCAGGAACGCATCATATTCATCTGTATGTAAATGGCGTGCAGGTGGGCGAGGTTTCCTTTGAGGTAATCGATGCACCGTAATCGCTAAACGAAAAACAACCTTCACCCTCACCGTTATCGGTGAATGTGAAGGTTGTTTTGTATGTCCTTGTATGCAGCGCATGGCATCTCCCTGTATCTGTCGATACGATTTGTCGAGGTCGCTCTCGCTGATACGGTACGGATGGTTCACTTGTGTATTAGCGCAGTGTACGGATACGCTCTTCCAGCGGCTTGAACTCTTTGTCACCCGCAGGTGCAGTCGGCTTACCAAACGGCATCTGAGCGATCAGGGTCCAGCTTTCTGGAATATCCCATTCTGCTTTGATTTTCTCGTCGATCAGCGGGTTGTAATGCTGTAGCGATGCGCCATAGCCTTCCGCTTCCAGCAGCGTCCAGATCAGATACTGGTGCATTCCGTTTGCTTGCTGCGACCATACCGGGAATTTATCCTGATAGGCTTGGAACTGATCCTGCATACCGCGGATTACTGCTTCATCCTCGAAGAACAGGATCGTTCCATACCCGGCTTTGAAGCTGTCCATTTTTTGCTGTGTTGGCTCAAAGCTGTCGGCTGGTACGATTTCTTTTAAAATATTCGTGGTGTAGTCCCACAGCTGATCATGCTTCTCACCCAACAGGATGATGATGCGCGCTGTCTGGGAGTTAAATGCGGATGGGGTGTGCAGCACAACCTGCTCCACAATTTCTTGAATTCGCTCATCCGATGTAACGGCTTCCTTGCTGATGCCATAGATACTTCTTCGTTTCTTCATCGCCTCAAAGATTGCTTCTGTACTCATTGTCATTAGCCCTCCTCTAGATAAAGACTGCATTCAAGATGTCTTACATGTCTATTTAACCAGAGTTGCTATAAAAAAATCAGTAACTTGGGTGGGGATGCAAACTTATCTGCTTGGAGTTTATCCACGTTGAGAAGGAATAAGCGGGCGGACTCAGTGGAGCCGCGGGAATCTACGGATTAGGAATTCATTGTAGATTCCCACGCTCAAAAGCTGTAAGATATTTTGCTTTGCAAAAATCACTTTTCATTGAACCACGTGTTAGAAGATCGCTAACACTGTAAATCATCCTTTCCCCTTAGTTCCTTCTCTCCGTTCCGCATTGCTCGCAGACACAAGCGTTGCCATGCCTGCCAGTGCATTGGGTCAGGGTAAAACAAGAGCGACTTTTCCCTTTAATTGAATTGGGAAAAGTCGCCTTTGTATTGTGCATTTTTTTATTTTTGTAGCTGGGTGTGTGGTATAGGATGTGTAGTTGTTTATTTTGTCACGTTTACTTTCGTACACGTATCACATATGGATCTACATTATTTCGTGGATTGGGCAACTGCCAGTTCGATGAATCGTTCGACTACGGCTGCGGCTTCTGCACGGGTTGCGGTTTGTTTTGGCGCAAACAGGGTGGCGCTGCGACCGTTGATGATGTCGTTTTGATCAAAGAATTGTACGGCAGGTTTTGCCCATGCTGCCATGCTGCCTGCATCGGTGTATGTCAGCTGGTGATCTGGATCGATTGTATTGTTCATCTGCATAAACGATGCAAAACGGTACAGCAGCGCTGCCATTTCTTCGCGTGTAATGTTGCGATTCGGGTCAAACGATGTTGCACTCATGCCTTGGATGATGCCATGTTGCGCCGCCCAGTTGACGTAGGTGCCGTACCAGCTATTCGCGGATACGTCTTTGAAGGTATTCGCACCACTTACACTCAGGCTGCCATAGCTGCGCTCATACAGTCGTCCAATGATTGCAGCAAACATAGCGCGTGTCATCGCTTGGTTCGGTGTAAATTGGTCATTACCAGTACCGAGGAAAATGTCACGATCTGCGACAAAGCTTACTGGGGCGACTGCCCAATGTCCGCTTAGATCTGAGAAAGAATGTGCATTCGATTGGAACAATACCTCTTTGCCTGCTGGCGCGATATATTTCATCGTTCCATTGATCAATGCTGCGAAGCCGATCCATACTTTTTTGTTACCGTTCATATAATACGGCAAGCCTTCACTCTTTGGTGAAGTATTACTAGCGACTGGAGCAAATGTAACGTTGACCGTATGAGCTGCGGTCACATTGGTAAACGTATACGTGCTGACAACACCGATACGTTTGCCGTCAATCTGTACATCCGTAATGGTGTAGCCTTGATTCGGTGTAAAGGTGAACGTCTGATTGCTGCCTTTTGGTACGCTTGGCAGGCTGGACGGGCTAATTGATCCGCCCGCAGAAGGTGTCACAGTGATCGGATAAGAAGCACCTGTCGTAAAGCTGCTTCCTCCCCCTCCTCCACCGTTGCTAACGACGGGTGTCGTTGTTTTCGCGCCTGAAGCGATAGCGTAGGTTGAGAAGTTTTGCGACCAGATCACGACCTCGTTATTGGTTGGATTCAGCATATAGCCTTCTTGATTGGGAGAAATGGTGCTATACGGCAGAGCTGTCAGCTGCTGCGCCACTCCATTGTGATAGCGATAGATGATTACATTGCTTTGACCTGTTGAATCGTAAGGTACTACGATCTGTAGCAAGCTGCCTACGGTCGGAATCGTTGTGGTTGATGATACATTGGCTGCTGTTGTTCTGATTTTGAATAACGTCATATCCAGATACAGATGGATGGTCTGTCCACTGGCAAGCGTCTGTAGGGCTGCTATGCCTTCGGCGTTCGTCGCATCCTTCTTCTCGACCGCAAGCGCGATATTTACCTTACCGCCGTCATTGATCAGCTGCTGATCGGCTGGCAGGAAGCTGAATTGTGTATCCTGAAACAGATTGTTTAATCCGCCCACGGTCACTTTCGGTGTATCGCCGCCATTGATTTGTACCTGACTATTCGTATTGCCTGCTGACAAAACGAATATATTGTCACCAACCTGATAATCCTTATCGTTAATTGTGATCAAATAGGTGACGATACGATCGCCCTTGGTCACCGTCAAGTTGTACGTTCCATTGCTAATGCCGGATAGGGAAAAGGTACCGTAGGCATCCGTTGTCACTGACGTTCCGATGGCTACTTTGCCTTGATACAATTGGACATTCGCATAGGTGACTGCCACCACTGTCGTTCCACTCGATTCCACCACAGTTCCATTCACTTTATATGTGGTAGCAGGGTTATTTGGTGTTGTTGGTGTTGTTGGTGTTGTTGGTGTTGTTGGTGTTGTTGGTGTTGTCGGCGTTGTTGGAGTAGAAGCAGTAAATGTAAGCTGTGTTGCTTCACTTGCTAATGCTGTCGGAAGAAATGTTGCTGCATATCGTACCATCACCGTATGCGCACCACTCAACTGTGGCGGGTTGCTTGGCGAATAAGACAACCATTTCGCTCCGTCTATGGACAACTGCATAGCGCTAGTAACGCCGATTATCGTATCCAGTGTATCATCTGCCGTTACGCTGGGCACCGCTGGACGCGACGGAATCGTGATCAATTGAGGCGTACTGTCTAACGACACTCCATCAGTGCCTTTCTTCACAACGCTCAGATTGGAACCGATCCAATTGCCTTGTAGAGCAATCGTACCGTTAGCATCTGCGGTATACGTGTCTCCGTTTACCGTATACGTCGCATCAGGAACAAAGCTGATAAGCCTTTCATTCATTGGATTCAAGAATGCCGCAGGCGTATCTTCTTTACTTAAAAAAGAAAGCTGGTACAGATATGCTGTGGAGCCTGATAACGACTGTGTTTTGGGTGGATTCAATGTAACCAATGTTCCTGTTTTCGCAAAATCAGTAATTTTGTGAGTGCTGGAGTCAGTATAGGAATCTGAGGTAAAGTAGCCTCCGGTCACACTCCAATACTTGGTGCTCAATGCAGATGCACTATAGATCATCGCGGAAGCTAGATTTCTCGTACCGATATATCCACCGGAGATGCTACCATATACATTTGTCGTAGCAGCAATCCCTTCCGAACTGCCTGTATTAGCGCTGCCGTAAACCATACCACCGCTAATATCAAAGTGTGCACCAGATTCATACGCAAATATTCCTTGTCCATCACCAAGCAGTGAACCGGATTTCAAATGAAGCATACCGGAGGAAGCGATATTCACAGCAGAACCTACGCTATTGTTGCTATTTTGTAACTGAACCGAGCCTGCTTGCCCTGTGCTACTATCCTGAATAGTCAGCATACCTGAGCTGATTTGAATCGTCGCGCCATCGCCACCATCCAGCATCCCTGCTGGAGCCTGACGAATCAGATTGTATCCATTCAGATCAAATGTCACGTTTACGGCTGGGTTGTTATACACAATGGCACTGCCGGACGTGCTAATCGTAATATCCCTTAATAATCGAATCGTATCTCCGTCACTCGCTGAATTGAAAGCAGTTTGAAGATCACTATAGTCTGTTTGTGTATCTACATTAAATGCGACCGCAACAGGCAGTGCATATGCTTGATGCAGTGGTATTAACCCTATCATCAACAGAATCACTAAACTCATCATAGCTATCCGATTCCCGATTTTGCCTTGCTTCATCTTATCGCCTCCGCCTACAATTATGAATCCGTTCTCTGTTTGCCTCATGTTCCGGTCGATCTGTGCCGTTTCCACCGCATGGGCATCTACCCTTTTGACTAATACAGTCTGGTTCCTTATTTGGATCTAATTTGTAGTCTCGTGCGTCCCTTCATCTCTAGAGCGATCGAGCAATCAAACTATATAAATAATCGGTTGTTTGACGTACTTTCATAATAGAAAGCCAGAGTGTATATTCACCATCCCGTATACAGATCATGAGTTGTTGACCCTACTCATATGCCGCCGATCAACCAGCGATAGATTCCCTGCAGCTAGATGATATAAAATCAGCGACTATCTCTAGAGATAGCCGCTGATTTCGGTACATTATCTTGTTACTATAGACAGGAATTGAGTCTCATTTTACATCTCATTCCCAGCTCACTATTGATGTGCGCGCATCAGCACCTGTGCTGCTTCCGCGCGTGTGGTTACTGCGGATGGATCAAAGTCTCCGTTCGTGCGTCCATTCATCCATCCAGCTTGCTGCATGTAAGCCGCCGCTTCGTTTGCCCACGTTGGGATCGTTGCTGCATCGGCGAACGTCACATGAGCCGTCGTACCCGTCAATCCCAGCGCACGACTAACCATAACCGCCATCTCTGCGCGTGTAATGGATGCGTTCGGGCGGAAGCCGCCATCGGCATTGCCCTTCACCCAGCCCAGCGCACTTGCTGTCGCGATATCATCACGTGCCCATGCACCAATCTGACTACTATCTGTAAATGCTGGCAGATCGGTGCTTCCAGCTGACGTTGCTGGCTTCAGCATCCGAATCAGCATTACGGTAAACTCAGCGCGTGTCACCTGTCCCCCCGGATGGAAGGTACCATCCGCATAGCCCTTCACAATACCAAGCGCTGCGGCTTCGCGAATACTCTCTGCTGCCCAGTGATTGCTAATATCGCTAAAGGTAGTCGATACCGGAGTTGGAGTCGTATCGCTATCGCCACCTGTAGATGGTGTAGTCGGCGTCGTTGTCGTTACTGGAACAGCCATAACGGTAAAGCGTGTAAAGTGATTCACACTCGCGCTAATCGTGTTACCGCTGACGGTACTACCCTCCACCATCGTCCACGGTGTATCCGCCTCTGTCTGATAAAAGACAGCCAGCTTCTCATCGCTACGAAGGGTAGATGGATCAAAGCTCAACGTCAGCTTCACCGGAATCTTGAACGTACCCTGCGTGTTTTTGAGGAATTCATAGACTGGGCTTACCACACGCTGATCGCTACCAAGCCCAGTTGGCGGTGTCGTCATCATACTTGCCTTAATTTCCAGTGCTTGATCGGCTGCGCCTGCTGGAACTTGCAGCCATACACCAGAACCGATGCGAAGCTCGCCCGCTTGCCCTGCCGGAATAGTCACTTGTGCTTGTGTGGTATTGATATTGGTATTGCTGGAAGTTGATCCTCCACTTCTGCCATTTCCACTACTGGATTCAGAGATTTGGTTCCAACCCGCATACAGCGTCACATCCGAGGTCACGGTAACCTTGGCAAAGTCAAAACGCTGACTTCGGGCGCTATCACTGTACCAGCCGTTAAATGTGTACCCGCTGCGTGTTGGATCAGTCGGACGTGACAACGTCGCACCTTCATTTACCGTCTGATTCGGTACTGTCGTTCCGCCATCCACATCGAAGGTTACCGTATGAACCGTGATCGTCCATTTGGCATACAATGTCAGATCGGCAGTCACTCGGTCCGTTGCAAAATCAAACGATTGGGTATGTGCCGCATCCGTATACCAGCCTGCAAAGGTATAGCCTGCGCGCTGTGGATCAGCCGGACGCGATAGACGATCACCATAAGCAACCTTCTGCCCAGCGATCGTTGTCCCTCCATCTGTATCGAAGGTAATCTGCTGGACGCGAACCGCCCACTTGGCATACAGAATTACATTCGATACAATCGGCTGGCTAAAATCAAAGGGCAGATTGTGCCGTGAGTCGGCAAACCAACCTGCAAATATGGAACCAGCATCATCCGCTGTCGGTGCATTTGGTATCGTCAGCAAATCTCCATAGCCGATATACACATCCCGAACAACCGAGCCACCATACGTATCAAAGCTCACCGTATACTGATTGCGTTCCCAACCTGCATACAGCTGTATATCGCTACGAATGACTGATGATGCAAAATCAAACCGTTGCTGCAAGCCAGCATCACCATACCAGCCGGTAAAGGTATATCCAGTACGTGTCGGCTGCTGCGGATCGAATAATGGACTGCCGTAATCCAGCCGTTGGTCGCTCACCGCTGTACCACCGTTACTGTTAAACACAGCAGTATATTGATTGACCGACCAGCCTGCATACACTGTAATCGGAGTCATAATGACCGTCTGGAAGTCAAATGGCTGCGTATGCACCGCATCCGTATACCAGCCTGTAAAGGTATGCCCGGCTTGTACCGGATCAGCCGGACGTGTAATCAGCGTACCGTATGGTATCGTCTGATTCGGCATATTCGCTCCGCTGTAAACGTTGAATGTGACCGTATACGATTGTAGTACCCAACCTGCATACAGCTGGATATTTGCCGTTACAGGTGTAGCTGTAAAATCAAACTGCTGGGTATGTGCGGCATCACGATACCAACCGTTAAACGTATAGCCCGTACGTGTCGGTGCAGGCGGCTCGCTAAGAAGCGTATTGTAACTAATCGCACGATCGGCTACCGCTGTTCCGCCCCCACTATCAAAGCTAACGGTGTACTGATTAATATTCCAGCCTGCATACAGCTGTAGGTCTGCTGTGATAACTCTATTCGTAAAGTCGAACAGCTGCGTATGTGCAGCATCGCTGTACCAGCCGTTGAACGAGTAGCCTGTAAGCGTAGGTGGAGTTGGAGGACTCACCAGTGAGCCATAGTTCACGGTCACAGGTGCGATTGCTGTTCCCCCATCAGTGTTAAAGCTGATCACATACTGATTCATACTCCAGCCCGCGTACAGCTGCGTACTCGCCGTTACTGCTGTATTGGCAAAATCAAACGGTTGCGTTAGCTCTGCATCACGATACCAGCCGGTAAACGTATAGCCCGTCCGTGTTGGTTTAGCCGGCTCAACACTAACGTCGCCGTAATACAGATTTTGTGTAGCTACGCTCGTTCCGCCATTACTGTTAAAGGAAAGCAAACGCGGCGCATAATAGCTGAATGTGATCGTGGAGCTATTGTTAGCTGTGTCCGTAACGATCAAGGTATAATTCCCTTCCTGACTGATTGACCCTCCGCTTGTAAATGCCATACCATTCAGCTTAGCTGTACCCTCGTTAAACGAAATGGTAGGTGGTACGGTGTAACGTCCACCGTTCGTCACACCGCTTACCACGGGTGGTGTGGAATCAAGGGTAAACGTGATCTGTTGGGAACCATAAGTATTCGTTGCCAGTAGCGTATAGCTACCGTCTGCAGTGATCGGCGTTCCACTTGTAAAGGGTTGACCATTGAGCGTTGCTAGACCGCTGCTGATTACAGGCGTTACTGGCTGATTGTATACTCCGCCATCACTCACACCTGTTATTACCGGAGGCTTCGGCGATTCTACATGAATCGAGATCGTTGAATACCCTTGGGCAAATCCGGTAGCATTATACGTCCGAATAGTAAAATGATCTGCACCTACATAATCCGCTTGCGCTGTATAGGTCAAACCACCACCTGTATCGACAACGGTTCCATGCTGTGGCTGTGTACGAATAGATACTCCTGTTCCATTTGAAGAAGACAGCAAATCGGCTTTGCTATAGTCTTTTGTACCACCTGAACCAACTGTAGCTATTTCACTTGTACCTGCTAGAGAGGAAGGTACAGCGCCCGAGGAATCTCTACTCGGAAACACTCCATGCATAAACGTATAATAATAAAAGGAGTAGGGATTGCTCGTCAGATTGGGCAGATTAAAGTTCCGCATACCATCTCCACCAAATGTATTACCAATGAGGGCAAATAACGCCTGATTCGAAGCGATCGGAAGCGTACGTCCATCTGTCGCAGATGCTGTTGTCTGCATAGGCACAACAAATGGGATCGTTTCCCCTAGAAATTCATTTCCTGTTCCATCCTCGATATTTCTTCCCTGTTGATTGGAGTTGCTAGAGGATAGAGCGATAGCAAAAAATGGCCGCTGTCCCGGCAAAGGATTACTAATATTAGGTAATGTGAAGGTTGAACCGTCACCGCTATCCGATTGCGAACCAAGTATACTATAAAGCAAAGGAAACTGTGACTTTGACAGTGAGGAACCATCGAGGCGCGCCCAGCCATTTGGAGCATAGCCATATGGAAATAAACGTACTTCCCCTGCTAGCGCATCAATACTGTTATCGATACTAGCAACGCCATCACCTCGTGAAGGGTATATTCCGTTTAATGCGATATAATAGCCCATACCATCAGGAATCGACAATGAAGTTAGATTAGGCAATGCAAAGGTCGTTCTTCCATCTCCACCATACTGCGTTCCAAGTAGAGCAAATAAAGCTTGATTCTGCGAGATGGTTAATGTCTGACCCGCTGCAAATACCCAGCCACTTGGTGCATAATTATATGGAAATAGCTGAATTTCTCCTATGTATGGCTCAATAGCGGCTGCATGGGCTGATCGCGTCGTGTTTGACCCTGTCGATAACGTGGCAAATACCAGTACAAACACCAGCGCGATTTTCCAACTGGCACGATAGGCATTAGAAATCACTGATCTAGCTCCCCCTTTTATTTTATTTGTATGTCCTCATGTTAGATGCAGTTTATCCGATCGTCCGTATCAACATGCGGGTTTCCACGATACATAACACGATTCTATATTACCTAGTTTACTGTATGAACCATTAAAAAAGTATAGTTCACATCTAGCTATACAGCTTATTTTTTGCATATTTATACATGGATCATGAAAAGAATCATGTTGCCTTCGTGTCTGCCATAATCATATCCTGCTTGATTCCATGATATGCAGATTTCGGATAGCATGACTGAGGGTCTGAGCTTGTTAAGCATGTATTCGGATACAGCAGATTGGTTTAATACACTGTACGTATGAAAGTCAGGCGGAGACGGTGATTCGAACGAAGCCGCCATGAAGGAGAGATGACCTATGATTGAGATCGGTCTGACCGGCTTTGGCGATCACCCAGAGCTGTACGGCAAGATCAAGGCGCCAGAGCGACTGCCTACTTATAGCCAGCATTTTCCGATTGTCGAAATTGACAGTTCCTTTTACGCGGTACAACCGGTGAAAAATGTAACCAAATGGGTGGAGCAAACACCGGATCATTTTGGTTTTGTGTTCAAAGCATATCAGGGCATGACCGGACATTTGCGCGGTAAAAAGAATTATTTTGATACCAAGGAAGAGATGTTCGAGGCATTTCATGTATCCCTGCAACCTGCTATTGATGCTGGTAAGCTGCGAATGGCGCTGTTTCAATACCCGCCATGGTTTGACTGCAACCGTGATAATGTGGAGACGCTGCGCGAAACGCGCGAGCTAATGAAGGATATTCCGTGCGCGCTCGAATTCCGCAATCAGTCGTGGTATATGCCGGAGTTCCGCGAGCGTACATTGGAATTTATGCGTAAGGAAGATTGGATTCATACGATTGTCGATGAGCCGCAAGCGGGTTCAGGATCGATTCCGATTGTAGCGGCTGCCACCTCGCGGCAAGCAACCTATGTGCGGATGCACGGCCGCAATGTGGACGGCTGGCATAAGAGCAGCCATCCTGATTGGCGCAAGCTACGCTACCTGTACAACTACAGTACCGAAGAGCTAACCGAATGGCGCGACCGACTGCTGGCGTTGCAGGATCAGAGCGAGCATATCTATGTGGTCTTTAACAATAATTCAGCTGGCGATGCTACACCGAATGCGAAGGAATTGATTGGTATGCTGGCGGATAAGAATGTGCTGTCTGAGAAGCATGATGTGGGGAGTTCCTAAAGAGCTATCAATGGCTGATCGTCTTCATAGGATGGTCAATTGTGCTAGCATTTCGTTTCGCAAAAGCGTACGTTTATATGTACAAAAAAGTCACTTCCTGTTTAGAGGGAAGTGACTTTTTGTTCTATTCTTACAGCTTTAACCGCCCCTTTAGTCGCAACAGTTCAAGGTGGCTCCTTAGAATCTGTTGGAACTTAGGACAACAGATCAATCGCAGATTGTGGGACAAATACCTGCTCGCCGTTGTACACCACATTGCCGTTTAGTCTTACCATTTTGTCATTCAAGGTCACAGTGCTTTTGAATACAGGCAGGCGCAGGGTATCGTCGCCTTTGGTTACAACCAGCACTGGATTTTTCTCATCGCTCTTATCCCAGCTGACGCTTGCGCCGCGGCTCGTGAAGGCTTGCTCTGCTGGCACGAACAATTCCTTGGTCGTTTCGTCCAGATTCACGCCGAGTGCAGCTTCCATATAGCGTGCAATGTCGCTATTTTCCACCAGACCGCTCAGTTGCTTGCCGCCCGGTGCGTACGAGTACAGCACCACATCGCCGCCGGTATGCCCGCCGCTTGTCCAGCCGATATGGGCGCGCTTGCTGATGATCGGACCTACCGCGTAGTTCATGCTGCCGGATTTGGCAGCTTTGATCGCTGCAATCTCGTCAGCAGTCAGATCGGTAATGCCGAAGTTGTCGCTCATGACCTGCTCAATATTGCTGCGGTCGCTATTGAACAGCTTTTCCAATCCTTCGCCAGTGACTTTCGCCTTTTTCAGTGGCTCGATAAAGGTAGAAAGTGGCAGTTCATCGTATGTGGTCGTCGTATCACGGTCGCCAATTGTCAGACCGCCGTTATGGTGATCTGTGGAAGCGATCACGAGTGTATTCTGATCTTCCTTGGCAAAAGCGAGCGCTTCGGCAACCGCTTTGTCAAAGGCGTTCACATCGCTGATAATGCCGATCGGATCGTTGGCATGTGCTGCCCAATCGACTTTGCTGCCTTCCACCATCAGGAAAAATCCATCCTCATCCTTAGATAACACGTCAATCGCCTTTGCCGTCATTTCCGCCAGACTTGGCTGCTTTACTGGATCGCGATCCATATCGTATGCCATCGCTTTATCGGCGAACATCCCCCATATCTTACCTGTGTTAGCGGCTTTTAGCTCAGCCGTATTGGTCACAACATTGTAGCCAAGACTGTGGATGTCACCGATCAGATCTTCGCCATCCTTACGCCCAGCAGCTGTAAAATACTGTGCGCCGCCGCCCAGCACCACATCGATACCGGCATACACCTGTTGCTCGCTCAGTGCATCATAATTGCTGCGATCCGGGTAATGCGCGCTGAATGCCGCAGGTGTTGCGTGCATAATCTCTGATGTGGCAATAATGCCAGTCGATTTGTTTGCCAGCTTGGCTGCTTCCAGAATGTTGGCAACCGGCTTCTTCTGATCGCCTGCTGCAATGGCGCTCAAGCCCGGCATCGTATTTTGATCCGGCAACACACCGACATAGCCGGTATGCGATTTATGCCCTGTTGCAAAAGCTGTGCCTGCTGGTGCAGAGTCCGCAATCGCCGCATCTGCGGAATACGTGCGCACCAAGCCGCTCGCCATCTCATCCAGTGCCAGCATCTCGCCGCCGTTGTACCAACGCGCCAGTGCCGTTGCATCCTGCGCCATACCGTCAGGAATGAGCATGATTACATTTTTCGCCTTAATCTCCGGCTGCTGCTTGGCTGCTGCCGCTCCCGTACCTGCTGTAATGCCGAATAGCAGCGCTGCGGTCATGACGCCCGCCACCGTGGGTGCCGCTTTTTGCATACCGCGCTCGATCATGTTTGTCCAATCCATCCTTCATCTCTCCTTTATGTGTAGGCATGATGAATATCCGAATGACCTCGCATATTCTATGTAAATTCCGCTTTGCCGAGATTCATCGTACCAGCCAACAATCAACGCTATGTACGGTGAAATAGGGGCAAAATGTAAAAAAAGAGCCGTTTTGTCAACGTAATGTCAACAAAAACGACTCTTTATCGCTATATTTTCATAGGGGTTAGGTCATTTTTTACAAAAGTCATCATGATGTAGCCTTCTGATCATTGTAGCTTCTGATCATTGTAGCAGCTGGTCTATCGTCAGCATAATGCTTGTCTGTCAGAATGAATGTCCTTTATTTTTTGCCATTCACAATCTGCTTGTACGTCTCAATCGCCGCTGCGCGTGATTTCTTGAGATCGACGATGGCATCAGGGCGCGGCTGATGAATCTCTTTTGCCGACAAATCTTTCAGCTCTGGTAGCCATTGACGAATATAATCCCCATGCTCATCATACTTCGCAGACTGCGTAACTGGATTGACAACGCGGAAGTATGGCGATGAATTGGCACCCAACGACGCACACCACGTCCAGTTGCCGCGATTGATAATATTATCGTAATCCAGCAGCTTCCGGCGGAAATACTGCTCGCCCAGCGTAAACGGACATTGTAGATTTTTGGTCAAAAACATCGCGGACAGAATGCGCAGACGATTATGCAATTGCCCCGTTTCGTTCAGCTGACGCATCGCTGCATCAATAACCGGAATGCCCGTTTCTCCCTTGTACCATGCTTCAAAATGCCGATCATCCAGCGGCGACAGATCAAATGTCTTTTCGTATTGAAAATAATCTTCATCGTAAATCGCCAAATACAGATAGAAATCGCGGAAGGCAATCTGCCGCACCCATTCCTCGCTATGCTTGTGCCGAATTGCTTCGTTGTACATCTGCCGAATCGAGATCGCGCCAGTGACCAGATGCGGATTCAGCTCACTCGACGGGTCAATGGCATAATAGTCGCGCTCCTCGCCATAATCCTGCACCTTGTCCTTGAGAAACGCATCCAGCTTCGGCTCTGGATCGTCAGCAGGCTCGTAATCATCCAGCTGGAACGGTACCTCAAAGCGGGATGGGAAATCGATCTGCTCCTTGCTGACATGCAGCTCCTTGAGCGATACGGGCGACACCGGATGCGGCTGCTGATCCAGAAAATCGAGCCATTTGCGATGAAATGGAGCGAAGATTTTGTAATATCCATTTTTGCCCGTAAAATCAGCAAATGGCTCCACATCCAGCATCATATGATCAACCAGCAGCGTAAACGCCACATCGCGATCTTCCGCCACCTTACGCAGCTTGCGATCCCGTTCCTTCGCATACGGTGTAAAATCACGATGCGCCACCACCTCGTCGATATCCAGCTTATCCAGCACGTATTCCAGCACTTCCTCCGGCTTGCCGTAGGCGATCTGCAATTCGCGTTGATGCTGTTGATACTGGCGAATCAGCCGCTGTACATGACGCATGAAATTGACGCCGCTATGCTCCTTTTCCCGATGCTTTTTCAACAAAAATGGATCAATAATCAGCAGATGGATGCTTTCATCCCCGGCTTCTTTTACATAGTCAAAGCCTGCCAGATCGTGGGTGCGCAGGTCTTTACGATGAATAAACAGCTTCAATTCGTTGTCCTCCCGATGATAGGAATGGTTGCCGCAGCAGTGTATTCGCTGCTGTAAGCAGACACGTCAAAGGTACGTCTGCTTCTATTGCTTGTCTTGTATATATACACCCTTTTTGCTGCATTGCCACTCGCTTTGCACGCGCAAATGTGTTCATATCCGCATCGAGTGTGCGAAGGAATGTGTGCATACATCACGATACACACAACAAACAGGCGATGCAGCCTGACAACAACTGAATCGCCCATTTCATTCATCTATTGTAGTGGTGAGCTATATCGTACAAGCCATATCGGATAGTCTATATCGCCAGCTTGCCCAGCACATCCGCCAGCGACATATCCTCCATCGAATCCAGCCGCAGATCGTGATGCTCAAATGGCAGCAGGGCAGTTACTGGATTCGGCACAATCGTACAGTGCAGACCCGCCGCCTTCGCTGCTCGCAAGCCATTCAGCGAATCTTCAAAAGCGACCGCTTCGTTCGCTTGAATCCCTAGCTCATCCACCACGCGCAAATACAGCTCTGGATCAGGCTTTACCGCCGATACATCATCACTCGTCTTGATCACTTCAAAATAATGACGCAAGCCCAGTCGGTTGAGATAATATTCAATCCATTTGCGGTCTGAGCTGGTCGCAAGCCCAATACGCAGCCCAAGCTGCTTCGCCTCTGCCAAATACTCCGCCACCCCGCCACGTGCCTGAATCAACTCTACCCGTGCTGGAATCATCTCCGCCACTTCACGTTCGATTTCTAATCCAATGCCCGGCTTGCCCAGCGTCGTCTCGACATACTGGCGAAAATCATCGCTGTGCGTACCAATGCTAGGCGCAAATCGTTCTAATGTCAGCTCCAGCTGATGACGTGCAAGTACTTCCTTATAGCATTCAAACCAGACGGTTTCTGTATCCAAAATCAGTCCGTCAAAATCAAATACCACCGCTTTAATCATGGGTATGAAAGTCCCCTTCCTGTGTCTACCGTTTTCCTGTTCCTACTGTTCTGGCTATTATTGTGGAGAACACCGCATGGCTTGTCAACCAGTGTTAGCTTTTGTTTAATAACTGAAAAGTCAGGGTAATAATGATCAGGCTTCACTCAACAACCGAATATCAAATGATTCAATCATATGAAGAGGAGATGTTCAACATGACAAACCATAACGATAGCGGTCTGGGCGATAAAGTAAAAGGTGCAGTATCCAAAGCAAAAGGCGAAATCAAGGATCAATACGGTAACGCTACCGATAACGCATCCCTGCAAGCTGAAGGTAAGCTGGATAAAGCAAAAGGCGAAGTACAGCAAAAAATCGGCGAAGCCAAAGATCGTCACTAATTGCGCAATACTCAATCTAAACTCTACACAGACCATCGCATGATCTCATGTGCATTCATGTAAAATGACATCACGCATGGTTCTGCCTAAAGCATACAGAAAAAACCGCTCTTGACCTGCAAAGGTAAGAGCGGTTTTTTTGCTGTCATCTATCATAGGATGAAACTTGATCTCATCAGAAGCTTAGTTCAGCCATTCTACCACTTGCTCAACTGTTCTTCTTGCTTTTGGACGCAATTCTTTGTCTGTGCGATAGCCAAACGCCGCCATCACGCTCACACCAAATTCGTTCGCATCCATGACACCTTCTGCTGCCAGCAGCTTGTCAACTTCGGCGAGGTGGAAGCCTTCGATTGGACAAGAATCAATGCCAATCTCAGCAGCAGCGGTCATCATATTGCCCAGTGCAATATAGGTCTGCTTGGATGCCCAGTCAAACAGGCTACGCTCGCTTTCCAGAATGTTCAGATCGCGCTCTTGGAATTCGCGGTAGCGACCCAGCACTTGATTGAATACCTCTTCGCTCATTTGTTTCACTTCCAGCATTTGCTCACGCAGATACGCGGAATCGTAACGAACATTTTTACGCGCCAGGATGATGACAAAATGGCTCGCTGTCGGCAATTGTCCTTGTGCACCCCAAGTTACTTCACGCAGCTTGCTGCGCAGCTCTGGATTTTGCACAACGAGGAATTTCCATGGCTCTGAACCAACCGAACTTGGTGACAGACGTCCTGTTTCCAAAATAAACTGGAAGTCCTCATCGGAAATTTTGCGATCCAGGTCAAACGATTTGGTCGCATGTCTGAATTCATATGCCTCTAGAATGTCCTGTTTTCTTTGCTCTTTGTTCATGTATGGTTCCTCCTATATATTCAACGATTGATAACATACTTACTTTTAATAACAATTGTCAGTATAAGATAGACTACTTAGTATCGTCAACTATTTCCTGCACACTTTCCCTATTGTTTTATATGAGTTGGCTCCTTCACAAGAGGAACCGTTCTGATCTAGCCATACCTCTCCAAGATACAATCAGCAAAAAAGCAGCTTACACCAACGCTTCATTCCTGATGCGTCGGCTCAAGCTGCCTTCCTCAAAACCGATATCGTAGTGCTTTATGATATAGCGGTACTTTCTTGCTGTCGCTATACCTCGGTGTTATCCATATACTTCATTTATGATAGATATACTTCATTGTTCATACAACTATCACACTGGATCCTATGCACAACTGCACGACCAATGTGTCAATCCTAGCTGTTAGGATGCAGGCAGCACAATTGTATATCCACCGGACTCTGCAACTTCAAACTGTAAACCATATTTGTATTTAGCATCATACGGAGTAACGGTTCCAGCAATGTAATGCTTCGTCCCATCTGCAAGCTGTACCAGCATTTTCAGCTGCTTCAGCTGTCGGGCAGTCAGATTATTATCTTCGATTGGCAAAATAATACCAATCGGATCATTCAGTTCACCACTCATATCCACGCTCAGTGTTAATCCCTGCGCACCTGCAGGACGAGCAATCGTCGTATCGATATGAAAAGATACATTGGCATCTTGCTTCACTTTTTGCAGTGTTGTAGCAGGCAGAAGGAGTTTGCCGTACAATCCGTCAATGCGCAAGCCAAAATTAGCGCTGGACATCAGTTGCGCACCACGATTGGTGAGGGTTAGCGACAGATCCGCCGTCTTGATCGGCTCATCATTGGCAGGCATGTTAAAGATACCTGTATCGCCTCCATCTTTGCGCAGCATGTCCGTTGTCAGAGCTGCTTCCTTCGTACCGATAACCACACGATCACCCAGCCACTCATCTTGGCTCAAACGCCGTTCTACCGATAGATTCACCGGACGCGTCCCGCCGGGCTGGTTGCTGACGACAACAGCAGGTAACACCGCAACTGTCGGATCACTCGGCGCATTAGGAAATAAATCCACTGAAGTTGGCGGAGTGGTCGGAATGAATACGGACGAATCGTTTGCAGATACCGCATCATTCACATGATCCGCTGCGGGCGCATGAGCCACTGGATAACTAGCGGAATATACTGTATCCGTACGTTGAAATGCCGAGATGAATGTAGGAGCTAGCACGAGCCCTACCAGCAGAACAGTTGCACTGATGATTTTGCCGGTATTGGTGTTCAATTTCTTACCTGCTGTCTTCAGCTTTTGCCAGATGTTCATACCGTTACTCTCCTTGCTGACCGTTTCTAATATCCGGTCCGGTAAAATATGAATGGTAATTGACAGAGGGACGGGTGGCAAAGGCTATAATCAACGCAACCCCAGAAGGCAAGCGCAAAGTACATCCATGTTATCGCTATCATTATACCCTACTTTTAGTAAGTATAGTGGTAAAAATGTAATAAATAGTAATTTAGTCCCAATTCCTTTTTTTAGGATATACTTATATTATTTATACGGCTAATTTATACGTTTGGTTGATAGTTTTTGTGGAATTTGTAAAAATAGTTTTGAGCCTTTTGTGAAAGGGTAAAAACAGAAGGAACTCTCTTTGAGGAGGTACTGCTAATGGGATTTATGGAAAATTGGAAAGCACTTCAGAAGTATTCTGCCAAATCGGCGGAACGGTTTTTGACCATCTATCTGAACACTGAGCCAACTGCCAACACCCAGCCGGAATGGAAAATACGCCTCAAGAATGGTTTTAAGAAACTCGCCGAGTACACGGAAGCAGGAGAAGAACGCAGATATTTGGACATGCTGCTAGAGCTTCAAGCCAAGGTGGAAGAACGCATTGAGAACAGCAGAACCGAGATGAAAAAAGGCTTGATCATCGTAGCCGACTCGTCAGGCGGACTGTTTTTCTGTGAAAAAGTGCAGACTGGCGTACCCAATGCTTTTTATTTCGAGTCAGAGCCGCATCTGGAAGAACTGGAAGAGCTCATGTCACGTTGCCCCGCTGCCGGTATTGTGCAGCTTAGCAATGACACCGTGACGGTACTCGATAGCTTACTATGCGAAATTAACGGCGAGACGTATTATGAATGGGATCTGGTGCATGATGAGTGGCGCGAGCGTGCGAGTCAGAACACAAGCGACCTGAAGTCAGCAGTCAATAAACAACGTGAAAACTATCCAGAGCAATGGGAAGTCATCCGTCCACGCTGGATCAAGCGACTGGTGCCGATTATTGAACAACTGGCACGAGAGCATCAATGGGAAGAAATCATTCTCAGCGGTGAGAAGCAGCTGGCTTTTCAAGTCAAAGAAGCGCTCAATGCGCGTATTTCCGTCCACGTTGTACCGAAAAATCTTAGTAATATGAAGCCGCGTGACGTACTGCAAGAAGCCTACGCTGTATTGCAGAACTGATATGCGCCTATCTCCAACGATCATTCCGACAGACTCGGCATGATGTTGTATGACAACATTGAACGCAACAGCTCTCCGCCAGATTGAAGCTCACTTCGGTCTGGTCAGGAGGGCTTTTTTTGAATACATGTGCGCAGAATCTACCTCTACCCCCTCGCATACAATCGATACGCTCGCGCAGAGCGTGATGATCTATCATTAACTAATACAAAAAGGAACACTTGTTCCCTTTTATATATTTGTGTTATGTTACATATAACAGTAACATGAGTGTAGAAGGAACCTACATTTAGAAGCTTGATACATACACGTATACCCTCATGCCTGCTTTGACCATGGAAGGAGGAATATGATGAACATCCAAGTCACAGTCAAAAGCCCATCGCGCCGTCGCAGCAGCCTGCATCAGCAGACGATTGCGCTGGACAGTAAACCGACGACAGTGCGAGAGCTGCTAATTCTGCTAGTGCAATCCAGCGTCCGTGCATTTATCGAACGACAGAGCACAGGCAGTCTGTTACCGTATTTGACCGAACAGGAAGTACAGCAGAGTGCGGACACTGGCAAGATCGGATTTGGACATGTGGAGGATACCCGCACACCGGATGAACAACAGGCAATCGACGCCGCACTGCTTGCGTTTGAGGATGGATTGTATCGCGTCTTTTGGCGTGACGAGGAACTGACAGAGCTTACCCAGCCACTAGAGCTGCAAGAGAACGATACGCTGGTGCTGATTCGGCTGACAATGCTGGCTGGACGTCTATGGTAATCCACGAACACTACATCGGGCGTTCGATCCATTACGCCTACCTGAAGGGAGCATTCCAATGTCTAACTGGTATGAAATGACGGTAGATCTCAACACTCGATTCAATGCCATCACAGAAACGATGAAGGGTGAGGAAAAGGAAATTGCTGAACTGTGTGCACAGCTTATACAGGATTTGTATGTGTACAACAACAAAGCATACACAACACTGTGCAACAAGCTAGAGGCAATGAGTAACGGAGACGACAGTCGTTTATTTGATCCGCTGCTGATTGCGGCGAAGCATCTTGTCGGTGAATCGGCAGTTGCGACATTGCAGTATATGATTCAACATGCTGCCGAGTATCCGTATAGTACAGGCTATTTGCGCCGACCGTATCACACCCGCAATATACGTTTACATACAGGAAAAATTATTCAAAAGTTATGCTCCGTGCTTCGGCTGTACGGTGCCAACTTTGATTTGCATGAATATTTGAAACGACCAGATTACGAATGGCATGATATGCCCAATGAGTCAGCCATCGAAGATATGATTGCACAATCGCTCGACGAACGCGATGAGGTCGTATACGAGCTGCTGATGGACATTATACATGGCGAGAATCAGACTGCCCTGCTCAAGCGTTCCATGCTCAAAGGGATACTGATGTCGCATCGTACAGAGTGTTATGACACCGTCGCCGATCTGCTCGTTGCGGCGCGACTGCAAGAGGGGCTTCGCCAGACCATTGCTGAGCTGATGGACGAAGGCACGATCCAAGCGATGACTGTGCTGCTCGGTACGATTATCAAGCACGATCTCATCCGTTACAGCTCGATTGTACGGGCGCTTGATGTATGGACAGGCATGAGTCTGGAAACATCGCAGCAGCGCGTTGCCAAGCAGGTGCTGCAATATGTATACGACGCGTTACAGGACGCAAACATTCGTACCGAATGGCTGGACAGTGAGAACGCCAATCAAATCTATATCAGTCTGTGGGCAACTGCTGTACACGAAGAAAATGACTTGCCTGCACGCTTGCAGCAGGTGGTACAATCTGGCATTCGTTATCGCAAAATCGTCGCGTTGTATGTACTGTCCAATAGTCAGCATAACGAGATACGCTTCGCTATGGCTAGGAAGCTGCTGCATGAAGAGGATTTGAATCCGGCGACCGATCCAGAGCTGGTACATAGTGTGATGGACAATTACGTCTATTGCTGTGAATTTGTATGGGACTTTGTGAACGATCTGAACCACTCTCAACAAGTACTTCGCATCCCACATACCCCCGCATTGGATGACAAGGTAGAGCGTGAGCGCGATTTTGCCCGTATCCATGCACTGCTAGAGATGATGCCATCCTCCGAGCTGTCCGGCACATCGAGTACACTGGCATTTTCGACGTACAACGTAGCGGCAGATGATCTGATCAACCGCTTGCTGTATCTGGCAAGCTATGAGCCTGACCCGGCGCGCGTCGCTCAAGTGTTGGAATTGAAGGATCGCATGTCGCCCGATCTGCGTGGGCGTATTTTAGAACACGTCATTCAGAATGGTGACGATCCGGCACAGCGCCAATTCGTATTGGACGCATTATCTGACAAGAGCATGAGCAATCGGGAAAAAGCCCTACGCTGCGCTTCCAGCTTCACACTGAACGATGAGGAAATTCAGCGTATGGAAGACCTGTTCCGACTGAAAACAGGCTCGCTGCGCCAAAGCGGTATCCGTTTGCTGTTATCCCAGTCAGAGGAACGTTTGGAGCCGGTCGTGCCGCGTCTGCTGAATAGCAAAAACGAATTGCAGCGTCTGGCAGGCTTAGAGCTGCTAACTGAGCTGCAATCCGAATCGTCCAGACAAGAGCAATTCACGCGGCTGGTGCAAGTGATCGAATCGTTCACCCAGCCTACTGCCAAGGAGCAGGTGCTGCTGGACAAGCTGAACAGTCAGCAGGAGGAATATACGCCACAGAACGGGTTTGGATTGTATGATCCGCAGCATCAAGAAGCAGCGCTCAATGAACCGATGAATGTTGACAGTTTCAGCATTGCCGACGATATGCTGATGATGGATACGGAACGGATCAAGCGTATATTCCAAGAGCTGAACGATCTGGTGCATGAGCATCGGAATGTGGAATACGAAGTGATCTATTCCAATAGCTACAAGGCACAGATGCTGATCGGTAATAGCCTGCAAAAAATACATTATCATCCGCAAAGCGAATGGGATGACGAATACACAAGTACGCTGGATGACTATCCACTCGCCGATGTATGGCGCGCGTACTTTGACGAACAGAAGCTAACGGCAAACGAACTGTTGCAGCTGCAATTTTATATTCGATTGGAAGCCTTGAATGGTACGATGCGCGATATTAGCTATTTTTGGTATCACAGTCATTACTTTGCGGATAACGAGAAGCTGCTGGACGGCTGGCGCAGCGAGTATATTCGCTCTGTCTACCCGCTGGATCAGATTCTAGATATTCAACAGACGATAAAAAAGCTTACCTATATGAATCAAGCAGAATCACTACTGCAAGCGATGGCGGACGAAACACAGGATCAGCAATCGTTCCATCTGTGCAATCTGGTTGTACACAAGCTGCTGCAATCGTTCCCGCAAGAACGTCTGGAAGAAGAGTCTCCCTTGCTTAGTCTGCTGATCAATCCGTGGGTGCGTGTATTGCGCGAGCGTCAGACGAACGATGAGCAATTCAAGGAACGCTTCCGTACACTGGACGCTATCGAACGAAGAAGTATCGGGCTTGACCATGCACTGTACGGCTCCAATACGCTGGAAGACTACGCTCGTGCGCACCAGATCGGTTATATTGAAGATCAATCGATCTATCGCCTAATTATGGCAGACCCAGACAATGGCAGACAGATGATGCACGAGCTAACGTCCACCTATGCACGCAGAAACATCGTGGATCGTTTCCCGAATTTGCAGCCGCTGCGGGAGGCACTGCTTGTCCGTGTGCTGGACATCGAAAGCAAGCGTGGTGAGCTGCCTACACCAGTATCTCAACTTGCTGCCAATATTATGCGCTTCTATGGTATGCACTACTTCGTGTCTATTTTGAATCATTTGCAAAAAGAAACCTTTGTGCGCGGCTACATTTACAGCTATGGCGGTCAGCTGACCAAAAAGGAAATGTTCAGCCAGTTGCTGAAAAATTGTTATCCGCTGGAAGGCGAAGACGAACAGCTACTGAAGAAGCTGCTTGAAATGCAACCGGTAGCCGAACGCCGTCTACTGGAAGCGGCAATGTATGCACCGCAATGGATCGAAATCATTGCCAAGCATCTGAATTGGAAAGGGCTACGTAGTGCCGCTTGGTACTTCCATGCGCATATTAACGAAACCTTTTCTGCGGAAAAGGAAACCATCGTCGCCCACTATTCACCGATCACGCCCCAGCAGTTCAACGATGGCGCCTTCGATCTGAACTGGTTCCAGCAGGCGTATGAAGAAATCGGAGCCGAGCGCTTCGCCATCCTGTACGACTGTGCCAAATATATATCCGGTGGCGCCAATCATCGCCGCAGTCAGCTGTTCGCCGATGCGGTACTTGGCAAGCTGGATCTGGAAAAAACGCACAAGCAGGTAGCAGATAAGCGCACCAAGGATCAATTGCTGGCGTACAGCCTGATTCCGCTGGCTGCCGGCGATGCGCGCGATACCGATCTGCGCGAACGCTATGAGTTTATCCAGCTTTTCCTCAAGCAGAGTAAAGCATTCGGTGCACAGCGACGCGCCAGCGAGAGCACATCCGCAGCTATCGCGCTGGATAATCTGGCACGCAATGCAGGCTATGCCGATGTGACGCGCCTGACTTGGGATCTGGAAGCACGTAAGCTGAACGATCTGTTGTTCTATTTTAACGATTATGAAGTGGAAGATGGCTTGCTTGTGCGTCTGAGTATCGGTAACGAGGGTCAGACTAGCATCAACGCCTCCAAAGGTGGCAAGCCGCTCAAATCCATCCCTTCGAGGCTGAATAAGGACGAATATATTGTACGACTCAAAGAGCTGAAAACCGAGCTGAGAGATCAGTATAAGCGTGCAAGGCAAGAACTGGAACGCTCGATGATCAATCAGACCGCTTTCCAAACGGAGGAAATCGTGAGACTGCTGGACAATCCAGTGTTGTCCCCATTATTCCAATCGCTAGTGTTCCGCAAAGTAGCGGACGGCAGTCTGGGCTATCTATCCGTGGATGGCACAAGCCTAGTGACCTCCTTCACACCAGAAGCAGTGAGCCTGCAAGCTACGGACGAAGTAACTGTTGCCCATCCACTGCATCTGTTCCAGAGCGGACAATGGCACGCATTCCAGCATGATGCGATGGAGCGTCAATTCCATGCGCAGCAAGCGGATCGTGAAGATGAGGTTCGTCGTGAGCCGTTCAAGCAGGTGTTCCGTGAGTTGTACCTGCCGAATGCCGATGAGAAAGCGAGCGGTACCATTTCTCGCCGTTATGCGGGGCATCAGGTACAGCCGAGCAAGACCAGCGCACTTCTTCGCGGACGCGGCTGGACGGTCAGTTATGAGGAAGGATTGCAAAAGGTCGATTATCGCCATAATCTAATCGCCAGCATCTACGCGCTCGCTGACTGGTTTTCACCTGCCGATACCGAAGCGCCAACACTGGAGACGATTCAGTTCCACGATCGTTCCACGTACAAACCAATTTCGCTGGAAGAGGTTCCACCGATCGTCTTCTCTGAAGTAATGCGCGATATTGATCTGGTCGTCAGCGTTGCTCATGTGGGCGGCGTCGATCCCGAAGCCAGTCTTACTACCGTGGAACTGCGCCGCGTCATCGTCGAGGAAACGATTCGTCTGATGAAGCTGGACAATGTTACTGTGGATCGCAATCATGCGATCATTCAAGGTAAGCTGGGCGAATACAGTGTGCATCTGGGCAGCGCTATCGTTTACCAGCAAACCGTCGGAGCGATTCATATCGTTCCCGTACACTCGCAGCATCGTGGACGACTGTTCCTTCCGTTTCTTGACGAAGACCCGCGTACAGCCGAGATCGTCTCCAAAATCCTGCTACTAGCACAGGATCACAAAATCAAAGATCCACAGATTTTGGAGCAAATTCATAAGGTATCGCAATAGTCGAAGGAATCTAGAAGGAATTATAAGGAGCTAGAAATATCTAGCAGGATTTCACGGAATTTGAAGCGATTTAGCGAGATGTAACGGCACATATCTGCATGTACCATGCGTTTATTGGTACCTATCCAAATGCTGCAGCATGCACTAGCATTTACTGACTGTTATTAGCACTCAAGAGTAACTTTCGGTGACTTCTCAACTTAGGAATAGATCTCATTTCAAAAAAGGAGCGTTTCTGTGAATCTATATTGTCAGGGCATTTTCAACCAAATGGATATGGCTATTCGCTCTGTACTCGATATCATCGAGACATTGCATGATGACGATCTGCACATTCGACCGACGCCGGATAAAATGTCCATCGGCGAGCTACTTGCCCATATGTCTGTGCTGTGCGAAGCCGACTTTCGGATTGGAGCAGGCGCTTCCGAGGAGGAGATGGATCGCTTTTACTTGGATAGCGAACCAACAATGAACAAACAAGCCATTGCCCACTCGCTTTCTCTGCATTACGACATGTTACGGCAGGGAATTGAGGCATTAACGGATGAGGAACTGCTAACGACCACAACCGCTTATTGGGGCGGTGTTCACTCCCGTTATGAATGGTTGCTGGACACTCAAGCGCATTTTTATCATCATCGTGGACAGCTTCATGCGATGCTCGTTCATGTCCTTCGCAAGGACCCGAAGGTACGGTTGTTTGAATGAATACGCACTACTAAATAACGCCTACTAACTACTGAATATTCATTATTAAATACTCACTGCGAAATATTCGCTTTTAATACTCACTGTGGAATCGTATAAAAAGGCAGAGCGTCTACTTCAAGACGGCTCTGCCTTTTTCGCGATCATATATTAGATTGTGTACTTTGTATTGGCATGACTCAAACCAGCGGATACGTATCCCACTATATTACCAAGGGTTGCTGCGCGAATCTTTTCTCGCTATGTTTCCACGAATCTCTGGATGAATACTTATCTTGCTGCGTTGTCACGAATCGCTGGACGAATCACTTGTCTCACTGTGTTGCCATGCATCACTGGACGAATCACTTGTCTCGCTGTGTCGCCACGCATCGCTGAGGAAATACTTGTCTCGCTGTATTGCCACAGATCGCTGGATGGACACAGTTTGCTTACCTACAAGTACATGCCAACTTACAGCTCATACTCATTCCACACCATCACCGCTGCACCTGTTGATACCGCCGTTTCCTGCAAAATGCCTTTGGAAAACTCCGGCTGGTAGCTCGCGGAATAATAAATATTTTGCTCTGCCACAGCAATCGCCGTATCGTAAAACAGATCATGCGCGCTGATCATCACCCCGCCCAGAATAATCCGCTCAGGGTGCAGCACATTGATCAGATTCGCCAATCCAATGCCCATATACGCCGCCGATTGCGCAAAAATCTCACGCACATACTCATTACCGGATTGCATCGCCTGTACAATGGTCGCAAAATTAATCGCTTCCGGCTTCAATGCCAGATTACCACCCGTCCACTGTTCACGGCTCATCTTGCTACGCGCGCGTACCTGCTGCTCCACTGCCTGCACCGATGCAAAAGCTTCCAACGCGCCATAGTTACCCGTGCCATGCAGCCGCGGTCCATCCGTCTGAATGATCATCTGCCCAATCGAGCCTTCCATATCGACCGCTCCATGTACAATCCGCCCGTTGGACATCATCGCTGAACGCAAACCTGTACCGATGTGCACATACAGCATATGCCGAATATTATCGCTACGCACCATCCAGTGCTCACCAGTGAGTGCTGTATTCGCACCATTTTCCACAATGACCAACAGCTTGGTCGCTTCCTCCAACCAACTGCGTAGCGGCACATCATTCCAGCCCGGCGCGGCAAAATATAGCGGATTCAGAATCCGCCCCTGTTCCCGACTGAGCGGACCTACCGCCCCTACGCCTAGACCAAGCACGAGATGCTTGGGAATTTCATGACGCAGCAGCAGCTCGTCAATCTGCTGCGACGTATGCTCCACCAGCCGCTGCGGCGTCATCTGCTCATCCATGCTCCAGCGTACCATTTCCAATGGTCGCATCTCCATATCGTATAGACCAAGCACCGAATAAATCCGCGAAATATCTAGCCCCAGAATATACCGATGCCCCGGATTGATTTGATATAAAATAGGACGTCGCCCACCTGTCGATTGCCCAAAGCCGGATTCCATAATCCAGCCCTCACGCGTCATTTCATCCAGCAACCTCGTTAGACTGCTGCTCGTCAACTGAAATTGCTCCATAATTTCAGCCTTGGAAATATTGCGCTGCGCAGCGATGCGATCATACACCGCTTTTTTGACCGAAGGCATCCCTTTGATATGTTTTGCCATGTCGCTTCACCATTCCCTATAATTCTTATCGGAATTATTTTTTTCATTATATCCGTTTTTGGTAGGGAATGCTATGTATTTATGTGAATTGTTGATATTTGGGAAAGGAACCAAATCAATTGTCTTCTATATGCTTGAGTGGAGTCGTTCCAATGGGATCACGAATTGCTCCGGTAGTCGGTCGATGCTGCATCTGTTGAATTTTATCATGAGCAAAGTACACATACGTTATATTCGGTTCATCCGCAAACACTACATCCACGTAAAAGCTAGGTAGCATCACTCCCCAAAACCCTTCTACTGACTGCAAATCCTCTAGAGTATAATTCTGTTCTTGTACAAGATAATTTGTCACCCGCTGCGCATAGCTCCATTTGTTATATTGAACATATCCATATGGCGTACCGACCAGCAGTGCAATCAGGATGAGTACTATAATCAGTTTTCGTTTTGATCGAGGACTCATTTTCGGTGGTGGTGTACCATTTCCATTTCGTCCCGGCGGGAATCTACGATCATATTGTGGATGTTGCACTTTCATTAGGAAGCCTCCTTTATCTCGTCATTGAATAGTCTAGTTCGCTCCGACATCAAACTTGCATCGTCGACTTGCATCGGTAACATGTATTTGCTTACACGTCACAGACTGTCGATAGATTCAGCATAATATGTAACGTTGTAAAAATCCATTTTATACCAAAAATAGAATACACGGTATCTTTTATATACTTATATAGCTTTTTTGTAAACAAAAAACGCCTTACCCAATTGATGATGGGTAAGGCGTTTGATCATTCGATTCTCGGTACATCTTTGCATAATGGTTCAACTAGCCATTACCAATACGCTAAGCGCACGCTCGAAACCGATCTGTGTCGCTTTACAATTGAGGATTACTTCGCTTCTGTTACGACGCTAATACGCTCGTTCACATGAGCTGCTTTTTCCGCTTCATCCACGATGGCGATTGCATAGTCAGCATAGCTGGAATAACTGTTGCCTTCACTGTTGACGGTCAGCTTCTCGCCTGCCAGCGTATAGGAACCAGTGCGTGGACCGTTTGGATCGAAGAAAGCGCCTGGGCTAACGAATGTCCATTGGATACCAGACGATTGCTTCAGGTCTTCCAGATTTTTGCCTTGATTGGATGCAGTCGGTTTGTAAGCATCTGGGAAGTCCGGTGTGTCGATCAGACGCGTCGTTTGTGCATCATCTACATACAGACTACCCGCACCGCCGACCACGATCAGGCGAGTGGTTGGATTTTGTTGCAAAATATCGATCAGGTGACGACCTACTGGTACGTGCTGTTCTGCGTCACGGGTACCGAATGCGTTCACCAGTACATCCACGCCTTGCAGATCGCTGGCAGTCAGATCGTTGACTTCTTTTTCTACAACATGCAGCTTGTCATTTTGTACCTTGCTCGCGTCGCGCACAATAGCGACCACTTCGTGACCTCTGCTCAGTGCTTCCTCGGCGATAAGAGAACCTGCTTTACCTGTTGCTCCAATAACTGCGATTTTCATAAAAATAGCCTCCTCGTGATATGGGATGTATATAGGTTCCAACTTGTATACATGTAACGTCTTCCTGTAACAATAATAGTTACATTATGTACGAATGTCAAATTGCACTCATTCATTCCGGTCATATTCCCATTTTGGTACTAAGCTTACTTCGTATCGAATCGCTGATACCAAGGTCTGGTGAAACGGGTAAGGTATATGAGGTAAAATAAATGACGAGAGCCACGTTGTTTGTTAAATACACACGTTTGGGAGCCAATGCGTAGATTGTCGTATCTCAATAACATCGCATTGCCTCTATCTACCATGTATACCCATTCGTTGAAGATGAAACGCCATTTTATGGAAAAAGGAGTTTTGATTATGAGCAATCTGGCATGGATTGGCACCGGGCATATGGGGCTGCCGATGGCACAAAATTTGCAAAAATCGGGGTATTCGGTACACGTCTACAACCGCACCGCTGACAAAGCGGCAGCACTGGAACAGGCGGGAGCCACCCTGCATTCTTCACCGGGCGCAGCGGCAGCCGAAGCAGATGTAATTTTCATTATGCTAACCAAAGGCGATACGGTGCAGCAGGTGCTGGAAGGCGATGACGGCATTCTGAGTCATGTGCGTAAGGGTAGTTATATCGTCAATATGAGTACGATTAGCCCGGGCGAAGCGCGGGAGTTTGCCCAATCGGTTCAGCAAAAGGGCGCTATCTATCTTGATGCTCCGGTATCCGGTTCGGTCGCACCTGCGCAGCAGGGACAGCTCGTTATTCTGGCGGGCGGTACGGCAGAAGCGGTGCAGCATTGTCAGCCGTATTTTGATGTGCTGGGCAAGCATACGATTCATTTTGGCGATGTGGGCGCAGGCAGTTCTGCCAAGCTGTCGATTAATCTGATGCTTGGTATTACGATGCAGGGGATTGCCGAAGCGCTCGTGATTGGGGAACACGCTGGTTTGAAACGCGAGCAGTTGATCGAAATGATCGGTCAATCGGCTGTCGCTACACCGATGCTGAATGCAAAAAAAGATTCCCTGCTGCAAGAGGAATTCCCATCCGCATTCATGATTAGCCTGCTATCCAAAGACCTCGGTCTGCTGATGGACGAAGCACGTCGCGATGGCGTCGATCTGCCCCTCGCCGCAGCCGCCGACCGGACGTTTGCGGATGCGAAGGAGCATGGTAAAGGCGAGCTGGATATGGCAGCGATTTTGCTAGAGCTTCAGGAGCGTAGCCAGCGGAAATAGTCATTAGTGAACGAAGCAGTTATAGATGTAAAAAATGTCTACAACACGTAGAAGAATACAATACGTATATGTGGCTTCATCTGTATTGAGTTTACTACGCATATTAATGATCCACATTCATAAACCAAACAACCGATCATTCCTGTTACGGAACAATCGGTTGTTTGGTTTGAACGCTGTATTGCCATAGTTTGCATTCCATATCAATACTTATATGTTTTATCCACATTTACTTTTTTACGTCATTTTATCAACAGTGAACCAAATGACTTTTATACGTGTTTCCGTCTATCGCTTCGATATTCTCCACGAATGTATTCAGTGCGCCACAATCCCGGCACGAATATAATCCACAATACGCTCCGCCGTCCGCAACTGCCCTTCCCCATTGCGAATCACGACATCGCATTGGGAGAGCGCCGCAATCTCCTCGTCAAATGAAGCCAGTCGTAGCTGCTGCTCCTCCACGCTCACCTTGCGGTCAAATAACCGCTGCGCTAGCTGTTGGCGGCTAGCACTAACACCGATGAGCAGCGCCTTGTCGCCCAACTGCTTTTTCACCAGCGCCGCTCCCGGTGCATCCATCACGCTGGAACGCGGCTGGTGATGATGTACTGCTTCATCTAGTGAGCTTCGTGCCGTTCCGTACAAATTGCCGCGATATTCGCTAATTTCCAGCATCAAGCCCTGACGGTTCATGACCTCCATCTGCTCGCGTGTGGCGAAGTGATAATCCACCCCATCCTGCTCGCCTGCTCTGGGCGTGCGCGACGTCCATGTGACGATCTTGGGCAAGCCAAGTCGCGCTTGTAGCGTACTTTTCCCCGAAGCGCTAGGTCCCTGAAAAATCACGATGGAAAATGACATGTAATCCCCTCCTGTAAGTATGCCCATTATACAAATGCACTTCCTTTTACACAAGTGCTATGAACGCAGCCATGAGAGAACCATTCCCATGCTCCCTCACTCCTTTCTGCGATGGTATAATATGAACGATTCTGCTAGGATCGACTACCCTATCGAACGAGAAACGAGGGCTACATACAATGAAACATGAGAGCATACTGCCATGTCATTAACTTCCTTTGACACTGCCGCCATTGAATGGAAACAAGTATATAAATCCTTTCCCACATCGACAGACCAACCGCCTGCACTCATTTTGAATAACATCAGCGGCAAGATTCAGCAAGGCAGCATCACGATGCTGATCGGTCCTTCCGGCTCCGGCAAAAGCACGCTACTGTCGCTATGCAATCTGCTTCTCACCGCCGATGAAGGCGAGGTATGGGTGCAAGGCAAACCGATTCATGATTGGCAAATGAACAAGCTGCGGCGAACCGTAGGCATGGTGTTTCAGGATTCACCGATGCTGCCCGGCACGGTACGCGATAACATCCTGACTGCTAGCCGTTTGCACCAGATACCAACAGACGATCCGGTACAATGGCTGGAGCGTGTTGGTCTGTCCGCTGATTTGCTAGAGCGGCAAGCAAGCGAGCTATCTGGCGGGCAAAAACAGCGCGTTGCACTGATACGCACCCTTGTCAATCAACCAGAAATCCTGCTGCTGGATGAGATCACCTCCGCGCTTGATCATTCCTCTGTCCAGCATATCGAGCAATTACTGATGCAGCTGAATCGTGAAAAGGGTACTACTCTGATCTGGGTAACGCACCATCTGGAACAGGCAAGGCGCATGGGACAGCAGATCTGGTATCTGGAACAAGGTCAGCTTGTCGAAACAGGCAGTACTGACAAGATGCTATCCAATCCGCAGACAGAGGCGGCACGACAGTTTATCTTATCTGCACAGGAGAACCCTACTCCATGAGTATTCTTGCGCTAAGCTTTTCGCTGTCGTTTGTATTGCTTGCGGTCGTTCTGTCGCGCTCTTTCAAGCTCGGTTTGGAAAAGGATGTCATGATCGCGATGCTGCGCGCCGCCGTGCAGCTCATTGTGATCGGCTATATTTTAAATATGATCTTCGGCTTGCAGCAGCTGTGGGTGGTGGCATTATTCGTGCTGCTAATGATCGGTGTAGCGGCTGCAAATGTCGCCAGTAAGGGCAAACGACTACCCAGATTTGCCATCAAAGTATTCGCCACATTCGTCATTGTGGAGTTGCTAACACAGGCGATCATGCTTGGACTTGGCATCATCCCGGCAACGGCACGCTATATCATTCCGATCAGCGGCATGATTATCGGTAATTCGATGGTACTCGGCAGTCTGCTGATCAGCCGTCTGCGCTCCGAGGTGAGCCTGCGGCAACGCGAGATTCAGGTGATGCTATCGCTCGGAGCCACGCCAAGGCAGGCGATTTTGCCAGTACTGAAAAGCGCTATTCGCTCTAGCATGATCCCAACTATCGACGGACAAAAGACGATTGGACTCGTACAGCTACCCGGCATGATGACCGGCCAGATTATCGCCGGAGCCGATCCGATTACGGCAGTGCGCTTCCAGCTTCTCATCGTATTTACCTTGATGACGTCCGCCATTGTTACTAGTATTCTGCTCGGTCTGCTCATTGCGCCTAGTCTGTTTAACAAGCACCAGCAGCTACAAATGGAATGGCTAAAATAAGTGATTTCTGTTCATCTGCATGTGATATATCAGCTTATCATTATTCCGCGACATGAACTATGGTCCGCAAATCCGGTCTTGCATTTTGCGAATGACGGGCATATAATGGCTAATAATTCAAACGGAAGCCCTCTGCTTCCGACTACAAGGATCGAAGGAGGAGATTGTATTATGCAACAAGCGGAGACTATCATTTGTCGTCTTGACCCATCGTTAATGATTCCATCATACGCAGTCTCTTCCATCGGTCTGACCGGAAAGCTGTATCATTTTCATAGGCGTTAGCCAAACTGTTGAGTTATACAACAGGGTGGCTAGCGCTTTTCGCGTTGGCCTCCCTGCGGGATATGAAACGCGCAGGACCAAGAGGTCCTGCGCGTTTTTTGTTTGATACGGCTGAATCGGCACATTCTAACAATCCCGAAGGAGAGATTCCCATGCAAACCTTATCCATGCAAAATGTCAAAGGCACATCCGATTACACTGGCGGCGAACAACGGCTGCGCAGATACATTCGCAATCTGCTAGAGCAGCAATTTTACTGTTTCGGTTATGAGGAAGCGGAGACGTCTGTACTCAGCGAATTGGAATGGCTCACCTCCAAATACGGCGGCGGTGAGGAGATCACCAAAGAAATCTATCAGTTGAGCGATCAACGCGGTCGTGAGCTTGGATTGCGTTATGATCTGACGATGCCGCTGGCGCGTTTGCTGACATTGAACCCCAGTCTGCGCCTGCCGTACCGCCGCTTTGAAATGGGCAAAGTGTTTCGTGACGGTCCCACCAAGCGCGGACGACTGCGTGAATTTTGGCAATGCGACGCCGATGTCGTCGGTATCGCTGGACCCGAAGCCGAATTGGAGCTGTTCCAGCTGGCGATGCAGTCGTTTAACCGATTGGACATTCCGGTGATCCTTCGCTGGAACAATCGTCGCCTGCTGGCAGAGGTACTCACCGCGCTAGATGTACCGGAAATACTGCTCTCCTCGGTCATGCTAACACTGGATAAATTGGCGAAAATCTCCCGCGCAGATGTAGCTGCCGAGTTAAAGGGCAAAGGTCTGAACGAAGCCGCAACGTCTCGTCTGATGGAGCTAATCGACCGTGATCCGCAGCAATTAACGCTCCTTGCTCTTGCTGCTGCCTACAACTTGGAGAATCTACCGGGATGCCAAAAAGCGCTGCAATTGCAGCAATTACTGATGGGATTGGACATGGATCAGGTGTGCGTATTCGATCTATTTCTGTCGCGAGGATTGTCCTTTTACACCGGAACCGTATACGAGATTTTCGATGCAACAGGTCAATACTCATCTAGCCTTGGCAGTGGCGGACGATATGACGGCATGATCGGCAAGCTGTCCGGCGATCCAGAATTGGAATTGCCCGCGGTCGGATTATCGTTTGGATTGGAATCGGTAATGGAACTATATCGTCAGCAGCCTCAGGCGGAAGCTATGCTACGGAACTCTGCCCCTATTCATGTGGCAGTTATACCGATTGGCGGAACGCTGGTGGAAGCTGTCCGCACCAGTGGCTTATTGCGTGCTGCTGGTATTTCCGCGGTTACCGATACCAGCGGACGCAAGCTGGGCAAGCTGCTGAATAGCCTGTATACGCGTGGGATTCGTTTTGTGGTACTGATTGGTGAAGATGAAGTACGTGCTGAGCAAGTGAAGCTGCGCGATCTGGCGGAAGGTGTGGAAGTAGCAGTTTCTGTAGAGGAAGCAGTACATCGACTGACGCAGGTGTACTTGTAATTTGTCAGTGGAAGTCATCTACAAAAAGCAGTGCAACAGCTATAATTCACTCTGTTGCACTGCACGGTTGTTATCCGTTTGTTTGACACGCTGTTCTCTAGTGCCATTACGTATCATTACGTATCATTCCCTACCCATTGCTTTATCCGTATATGCTATGGGTTTGTTGTGTATCACAACGTTTCATCCAATACACGAAGTACTGTACTGTCTGCGGATGCGTCTGTAATTGTGATTCTCAGCGCATAGCTGGAACCATCACAGGACAATTGCATTGCAGCCGCTGTATGCCGATCTTTCCATTCTGTTTTATATTGAAAAGACCGATACTGCATCGAATAAACTAGACGTGTGAATTGTTCATTTCCTTGCGGTTCTTTAAAGGATCGATCGCTTGTAGCTTTCCCTAAATCAAGACTGAGCTCATCTTTTGCTCCCATATAAACTCCAAGCATAGTAGCCACATGGTAAGGATCAGCAGCACTGTATGATGATACATCCCCATCTCCTACAATCCGTATCAACGCATCCTTATAGAAAATAAGATAGAGTGTAAGTGGAATTTCATCAATGGTATCTGTGTATTTCATAATGGTTACGTCATTGTTGGAGGATTGTTCAACAAATGTCCCATAATCCACACTAGACTTTACTTGTTCTGTTGTCGCTCCCCACAAACCGTCAAACGAATTTAAGATCGGCTTTTCACCAAGCCAGACTGCAGAGCGGATGTTGTCGATACCAAATGTTTTATCCGTAATCTGACCAAGCGATTTCATTGAAATATAGGCGGTTCCGCTTATTTTTTGCGGAGCGGTTAGCAAGGCTTTTTTGCTGCCATTTACCTTTGCCGTTTTACTGTTGATAGTGAGTACAATCGAACGACCTTCATCATTTTTCATACTCCATACATTGGATCGGATGATTGTCGTATAACCAAGCGCAGTAAATACAGTTTGCATTGGAACCATCATCGTTCCATTTTGTACAATAGGTACAGATTTGGACTTGGTATTCAGTTGAACCTGATCCACATATAGCCGATAAGACGGAGTGGCTGCTGCAGACGCATGAGACGGAATCAATATACCACTCATGGATAAGAATAGGATAAACGCTACACTTGCTAATACAAACTTCTTCATTCTATTGAACCCCTTTTTTATGTAGTATACAAAGATTATATCATTGATTCTGACAATCCATTTCCGCAAGTAACGGAAATTTTATAGATTAAACCCTTCCTCGTCATCGTCTACAATGATCTTGTAAGCGCTTATCTTAATGAAAAATCACACCACACCCTACTTACCATCACATACAGAGAGCTTCACCGAAAGGAGGAGAGACATCCATGATTACCAGAGAACATATCTACCTAGACCAGCCGTTACCGAGCAAACAAGCGGTATTTGAATTTATCGCAGATCGTGCGGCGCAGCTCCAGATTACGTCAGAGCCGGAGCAGATCATTCACGATCTGTGGGAGCGGGAACATGTCTACTCCACTGGCTTACAGGATCAATTTGCGATCCCCCACACTCAGAGTGCAGCCGTCCAGCAACCAGCGGTGCTGATCATCCGACTGGCGCAGACGATCGACTGGGAATCCCATGACGGACAGCCGGTTCGGTACGTATTTGCCATTCTAGTGCCTAAGGAACAAGTAGACATGTCGCATCTACAAATCATTTCCTCATTAGCAACCTTATTATTAGAAGACTCATTCAAAGCTTCCATGGCGCAAGCCAAGCAGCCGGACGATGTATACGGCTTGCTTCATCAATCTGCGGAAGGACTGGTATCATAATGAAAATCGTAGGCGTTACTTCATGTATTGCAGGTCTGGCACACACCCCTATGGCAGCCAAAGCATTGGAAAAAGCAGCACAACAGCTCGGTTACGACATCAAGGTAGAGCAGCAGGGCGCAATGGGACAGATTAACGAATTATCGACTACTGATATTGCAGATGCTCATTTTGTGCTTATCGCTTCTGACCAGACAATCAAGGATATGGAGCGCTTTGATGGCAAGCAAATTGTCCGTGTGAAGATTGGTCATGCCGTCAACAATGCAGAAGCCGTACTGACCAAAGCTGTCGAAGCCGTATCTTCGCGTCAATAATATCCATGCGCCCCGGTTCGCCGGGGATATATCTTCCTTATGAGGAGAGAGTCCGATGAAAAAGTGGCTTAGTGAAGCAAAAACGCATCTCATGACAGGTATCTCTTATTTGCTACCCGTCATTATCGCTGGCTCGTTAATCGTTGCCGTTTGTAAAATTATCGGTCTGTCTATGGGCATTACCGATTTCAGTCCGTACAAAGATGGAAGCGGATTCTTGCACATTCTGTACCTCGTTGAAAATGTCGGCTGGAGCGGCATCGGTCTGCTGACGATTGTACTGTCTGCGTATATCGCCTATTCCATCGGAGACAAGCCTGCACTCGCTGCTGGTCTCATCGGCGGTGTACTTGCCCAGCAAACCAACGCTGGTTTTCTCGGCGCGCTGATCTCCGGTTTCTTTGCCGGATATATCACGCTTTGGGTGAAAAAGAAGGTCAAAATCACCGGCGCAGCTGCTGGTTCTGTTCCACTGATCATCCTGCCGCTCATTACGGTTGGATTGACTGGTATTCTAATGGCGGTGATCCTCGGCGGTCCGCTTAGTGCTGTGAACACGTTTCTGGTCGGCTGGATTCAGCACATGAGTCAGAGCGGCACGAATGCCGTACTGCTGGCGATTATTCTCGGTGCGATGATCGGCTTTGATCTTGGCGGTCCAGTCAACAAAGCCGCTTGGATGGCGGGTAACGCTCTGTTTCTGTCTGGCGTATATCTGCCGAATATTTTCATTAATATCGCGATCTGTATTCCGCCGCTCGGTTACGGTCTGGCAACATTGCTCATGCGCAGCCGCTTCTCGCAGACCTTCCGCGAAGCTGGCAAAGGCTCCGTCATTATGGGTATTATCGGCATTACCGAAGGGGCGATTCCCTTTACACTGCGCAATCCAGCAAAAATGATTCCGATCAATATGATCGCCTGTGCCGCTGGTGCCGCATTGACTGCACTGCTTGGCGCCCACGTTATCATGCCGCCGATCGGTGGATTGTATGGCGCGATCTCGGTCGGTACGCCTATCGCTTATCTCGCTGGCGGCATCGTCGGTGCACTGATTGTCGCAGCAGGCACAATGCTGGTCAATTTCAAAGATGAAGAGGAAAAGAAAACCGCAACTCGCGACGCATCCGTGAAGCATAACGGTGAAGAAATCGAACTGGTTTTCGACTGATCTCACATTCGTTCTGCCGTCCTGTCTTACAACCTGATTTACCGGAGGGAGCATATAGAGATGAACCATACTACTAGCAATACCCCCAACACAACAGCCCATACTGCACAGTCCACACCGGACAACCATTCTGCTGCCAATACACAAAGTACAGTTCACGTGATTCCGCATACACACTGGGATCGGGAATGGTACTTTACCACCTCCCGCTCCAAAGTGTATCTGGTCAAGCATGTCAAAGAAGTGCTGCACGCCTTGGAGCAGATTGATGGTTTCCACTATTATCTGCTCGACGCGCAAGGGTCGCTGCTGGATGATTATATCCGCTGGTGCCCCGAAGACGAGGAACGGATTCGCCGCCTCGTTACCGACCGTCGCCTGATGACAGGACCTTGGTATACACAGACCGATCAGCTAGTCATTTCGGGAGAGTCCATCGTGCGCAATCTATACTACGGCATGGAAACCGCCAATCGCTATGGTCATGCCATGAAAGTAGGCTATGTGCCGGACGCGTTTGGTCAATCCGCTCAGATGCCGCAGATTTATCGCGAATTCGGCATCCAGCATTTCCTGTTCTGGCGTGGTGTCGCTGACAATACGAATCCCCATACCGAATTTACATGGGAAGGCTCGGATGGCAGTACCGTATTCGCTGTGCAGATGCCATTCGGCTATTATTACGGTGGCAATATTCCTGAGGAGGAAGAGGAACTGGCAACCTATTTGAACCGCCAGATTTCCGCCTTGGAAAACAAAGCCTCCATCCCCCACCTGTACTTTCCAAATGGCTTTGACCAAGCGCCGGTACGTCAGAATCTGCCACAGCTGGTGCGTCGTTTTAATGAGTTGGACAATCAACATGAGTATGTCATCGACGAACCGGAGCGTTTTATGCAGCAGGCGGAACAGGCAAGTCAGCAAGTGGAACTGCCCATACTACGCGGCGAACTAATGGAAGCCAAGCATATGCGCATTCACAAATCCATCTTCTCCACCCGTGCCGATCTGAAACAGCTGAACAATACGATTGAGAATTTAATCGTGAATACGCTGGAGCCTGTATTGGCGATTAGCCATTCGCTTGGCAACGACTATCCGCACCGCATTGTGGAAGACATTTGGAAGCTTATGTTTGAAAATGCCGCTCACGATAGTATTGGCGGTTGCAATAGCGATACGACCAACCGCGATGTCGCTTTCCGCTACAAGCAGGCGCACGATATTGCGACCAATCTGCTCGATCTGCATATGCGTCTGATTGCTTCGCACATTCAGCAGGAGGAGACATTCGCTTTTACCGTATTCAATACATTGCCTTATCCGCGTTCTGGTGTTACTGAGCTGGATGCCTATTTGCCCGAAAAGCCGTTCGTTATCCGCGATTTGCAAGGCAATATACTGGACTATGCGATTGTCGAGAAGATTGAGCAAACCGACTATGTGCTCGGTCAGCATATCGATCTGAATCCAAGCCGCAAGGTGTATATGCCGGAGCGCGTATTCCGTGCCACGCTGCTGGTCGATTTAAGCGAAGTCCCAGCGATGGGCTACACACAGATTGTATTTGATTGTAGTGAGCAAGCGCTAAGTGAGCATACACATAACCAGCGCAGTAATGATACCATCATTGAAAATGAACATTTCATCATCGTAGTCCAATCGAATGGAGCGCTCTCTATTACGGACAAAGCATCCGCACGTCTGTATACCGATCAGATGGTATTTCAGGACAATGGTGATGATGGCGATTCGTATAATTACTCGCCACCAGAGCTGGATCTGATCGTTTCGTCGCGCGGTAGCGGTGTGCAGGTAACCACGACGATCACCCCTGTCTCGCAGGAGTTGAAGTTACGGTATAACTTGAGCGTGCCTGCGAATCTGGAAGAGCGTGCGAGTGGAATCTGCACGGGCACACTTCCCATTGAGGCTCACATCAGTCTACGTCGTGGGGAGAAGCTGATCCGCTTTGCTGTGGACGTGGATAATCATGTTCTCAGTCATCGGCTGCGTGTACTGTTCGATACGGGCATCTCTTCCCAATTGTCGATTGCTGACCAACCCTTCGGTGTGATTCAGCGTCCTACCTCGCTACCAGAAGCAGCAATTTGGGAAGCCGAGCAGTGGCAGGAGAAGCCGATTACCATCGAAGCGATGCAGAGCTATGCCGGGCTGAATGATGGTACGCACGGCATGATGGTTATGACCGAGGGTGTACGCGAATACGAGATTGTCGGCGAGGATTACACGACCATCGCTCTCACCTTGTTCCGTACCTTTGGCTATATGGGCAAAGAAAATCTGCTGTATCGCCCCGGTCGTGCCTCAGGTGAGAAGATCGTAGAAACACCAGACGCTCAGCTACTGGGCAAGCTGTCCTTTACCTTTGCCCTGCATGTGCATGAATCCAGCTTTGACGACGCCCATATTGCTAAGGCGGCGCGCGAGTATTTGACGCCATTTAGCAGCTATCAGCTGTGCGATTTCCTGAATGGTCGCCTAATCTTCGCCTTCCGTGACGAAGACCGTGTACTGCCACCAAGCTACAGCCTGATGTCATTTACACCGGAATCCGACGCCATACTGAGCGCTTTTAAAAAGGCAGAACACGAGGATGGCTACATTGTGCGCACCTTCAATCCATATGTACACAAGTCAGCTCAAGCGTCATTGCAATTTACCGTACCTGTGGACATTTGTTTGACTAGCTTACAGGAACAGCCGATTCCCGGAGCACCGATTCCGTCTACCTCTACTTCTGATTCCAATGTGGTGCAATTGCCGGAATTGAGTCATGCCAAACTGCAAACCATTCTGGCAAAGCGATCAACTACCGTTCAATAATAGGTTAGCGATCAGTATGCAGCATTCCCATAACAGGACGGGGAATTTCCATTCAGCATTCAGCCTATACCATCCTGCTTCAGTCGATATACAGCCTCAGCGAATTTGTATATTGGCTGAGTAGTAAGCTACAATATACAACAACTTACTTTTGAATAATGTATAAACGAACGTTATTACGTAATCCTTAACAGCCTATCGGAAAGGAGGTCTGATGCCATATGTCATTTCCATACCGTCGATTGAAAAAGCTGTTCCTGCTTCTGCGCGATAGCTCTGCCCGCGAACAAGGCTGGACAACCCGCGCACTTGCCGAGATGCTGGATGTCACCGAACGCACCATCCGCGATGATCTGAAAAAGCTGAACGAGCTGCTTCAAAACGGTGGCGCTCATCTAGAATCACAGCGCAATCAAGGTCATCTGATCGTCGTGGATGATGAACACCAATATGCACGGTTATGCGGCGAATCTGCCGAAGAAGCAGCAACCGAGCCTGTACTGCCGGACACACCGGAAGAACGCATCCGATATGAGCTATTCACCCTGCTCAATGCCAATGACTATATGCGCATGGAAGACCTCGCCGATTCGCTGTTCATTAGTCGCGCTACCATGAACAATGATCTAAAAATATTGCGTCAGATCATCGAAAAGTACAGTCTACAGCTATCCATCAAGCCAGCACACGGAATCCGATTATCCGGTTCAGAGACTCATATTCGCTACTGTCTAGCAGAATACGCCGATACCCGTGATGAAGAACACGGCTGGTCTGACTGGTCAACAGAGCAGGAGCATTTGCTACAGCCTGTAGACCTGCGTCAGTTGCATAAGCTGGTGACCGCTCATTTGCAGAACCATCATGTGCAGATGGCAGACCTCGCACTCAAGGATCTGATCACCCATCTGGCAGTAATGATTTTGCGTATTCGTGCTGGGCATGGGCTAGAATCGTTTGACGAGATGCCGCCTGCGGATCATCATGAGGAGCTGGTGAATGGACTGCTGCGGGAGCTGGAACAGCAATATGAACTGCAATGTCCACCGGGCGAGCAGTACTATATACAGCTGCATATCGCCAGCAAATGTATGACCAGTGAGCAGTGGCAGGAGCTACAATCCGACCGTTTGCTGCTGGCAGTAAAGCAAATGCTGGACTATATTCATGAACGGTATGCGTACGATCTGCGCGACGACGAACGATTGCCACGCGATCTATATGCTCATTTGAAGCCGATGATGATCCGTTTGCAGCATGGGATGAATATGCGTAATCCTCTGTTAGCACATATTCGTCGCCATTATCCACTTGCTTACGAGATTACCATCGGTGCTGTCAAACAGCTGCAAACTCTATTTCCCTACGATATTAACGACAATGAGATTGGTTATCTGGCACTTCACTTTGGTGCAGCCTTAGAACGCAAGTACCATATTCCTTACAGCCGTCGCAAAACCGTTCTGCTTGTGTGTGGCTCCGGTTATGGCACCGCTCGTATTCTAGAATCACGGCTGCGTTCCCTATTTGCCGAGTTGGATGTGACGCGGGTCGTATCGCTGCGCGAATATGAGCAGATGTCCACGATCCGTGAAGATATGGTCATCTCCACCATCCGTCTACCGCAGCAGAAAAACAAACCGACCACCGTTGTCGCTCCTATTCCATCCGACCGCGATATGGCATCCATTACACGGCTAGTGCGTACAAGCGATCAGCAGGAGGAAAACTCATGCCTGCGCTACTTTCAACCAGATTGCTTTGTCCGACTGCCATCAGCGACTGACAAGTTCACGCTGCTGCGGCAATTGAGCGAGCATCTGTTGGAAAAGGGTATTGTAACGTCGAACTTTTTGCCAGCTGTATTGGAGCGCGAGCAGATGGCATCCACTGCACTTGGTCAAGGCATGGCAATCCCGCATCCATTGGAGCTAAGTTCGACTCGTACCGCCGTCTATGTGTGTCTGTTGGATGAGCCGCTGCAATGGGATGACGAGAACCGTGTACAAGCGATTTTCATGCTGTCCATTTGCAAAGAGGATTACGAGCAAGCAATGGGTATTTACGATCTATTTGTCGAGCTAATCCGTCAAGAGCCGCTGTTTGCACGATTGCAGCAATGCCGCAGCTTTGACGATTTTCTGGACATTGCCCGTGAAACGATGACACTTCGCAGTTTGGAGCCATATGGCAGTTAACCTAGATCATATGCGAATGATCGTATATGGAACTTGCAGACTATCCTATAAAAACGTAAATGTATCCAAGCGCATCATCATATATCATCCCTCAATCTCAATCCATGCCCAGACTTTCGATAACAGAGAGTCTGGGCATTTGTTCTGCCTAGCAGCATTTGCATATCCAACTTCATCCCCTGTTTACAACCATGGTATAATAGAGCAGGCACTACGCGGCTCATTATGCGCGCCTGTGCACATACATTAGGATATAAGTGCAGCATCGTCTGCGCAGGAGGTATATAGCTATGGATATGACAAGTTATCAGGTGGAATGGATTCGTGATCCATTTGGCATTTTAGCGGGCAAGCGTTATGAGTTTAGAATCGATCTGGATGTGGATGCAGAGGATGATTTGTACACGCCGAATGGTGTCTATATTCGTGCCGTTTATCGAGTAGAGGACGGACAAGGCAAGCTGGTCACTTACGATCTAGTGGAAAAAGGAACAGACCGTTTGCTCGAATTTGATCTGGAAGACGAGGAAGAGGTTGAACTAGCAGCGTTTTGCGAGCAGCATTGGCAGGACGCAGAATAATCATTTCGCTCTTAATGTTCTTCGCTGCATGATAGCGAGTGAATGCGCAACAGAACCAAGATGGCTTCCTATACGGATACGCACAATACGGATGTGCCATACGCATTTCGCAGGAGGAATGGAACATGAAGATTGCTTTACTCGGTGCCACAGGTCGTACTGGTCGGCTTATTTTGCAGTATTTGCTGCGTACCGGACATGATGTCACCGTGCTAGTACGTTCGCCCGAACGGTTGCAGGAACAGCTGTTTACGACCGACATTCCTTCGCTGGATCAGCAGGGCGTGCCGATTCGTGGCGAAATGGAGCGGTTGTCGCCTTCTTTTGCCGATCAGATAGAGAGCATACAGCCTGATACCGTTGGGGTACGTCGCTCAGATGCACGGCTGCATATTTTAACTGGCGATACGCGTGACAGTAACCACCTGTTTGCTACTTTGCATGGAACAGATGCCGTTATAAGCGCCATTGGTACCGATAAATCCGATGCGCTGACTGTTACGATGAACGCCTTGATCCCTATCATGCAGCAGCAATCCATTGCTCGACTGATCACCATCGGTACAGCAGGCATTTTGCAGAGTCGTACTGCTGCCGATCGATACCGCTATGAAACGACCGAATCTCGTCAGCGCAGTACCCGCGCCGCTGAAGAGCATCGCAAAGTATACGAATGGCTGCACCAATCGTCGCTACAATGGACTATCGTCTGCCCTACCTATTTGCCAGATGGCGAATATACAGGCGGCTACCGAGTGGAACGAGAGCTGTTACCCGAAGGCGGTACGCAAGTGTCCACCGGAGATACCGCTTATGTTACGTATCAGCAATTGAAGGATGATCGTTATATCGGGTATCGAGTCGGATTGGCATACTAACCGAATCTCAACCCCTTATACCCGCCATCCTTTCGCATCTTTCGCATCTTTCGCATCTTTCGCATCTTTCGCATCTTTCGCATCTTTCGCATCTTTCGCATCTTTCGCATCTTTCGCATCTTTCGCATCTTTCGCATCTTTCGCATGAGCAAGTATATGCGTTTCTCGATCACACAACAAATACACTCATCCTCGGCACATCGCCACAGGATGAGTGTATTTCTTTTATCTATTCCTAAAAGATGACCAGCACCTCTGCTATGTCGCTTCCACACCGCTTATCTCTGTTCCATTAATGCTCCAGCACATGTTGCTGCTGCCGATACTCTGTTGGCGTGAGCATATACTTCTTACGAAATACCTGTGTAAAATGCCGCACACTGCCATACCCAATCTGCTCCGCAATATCCACCAGCCGCAGATGCGGATTCAGCAGCAGCTCACGCGCCTGATCCAGACGCAGCGAGATCACATATTCCTTATATCCCTGCCCCGTTTTTTGCTTGAACAGCTGGCTAAAATACACCGGATTCAAAAACACCACCGCCGCCACTTTTTCCAGTGATAACTCCTCCTGAAAATGCGCCTGAATATATTGCAGTGCCATCCGAATCGCGGTATCGCTTCCTTTGCCTTCTGGCTGTTCATATGCCGTGACAGGCGCGCGGTGACGAAGTCGCTTTACGTCCTCCGCCATCTGTTCAAATCCATGATGAGGACCGGAATGTACCGTGTAAAAGGGCTGCATTTTCAAGCAACGCTGTAGCTGCTCTGTTGTACGCTCCTGTAATTCATCCATACACGCATCTGCACGCAGTGATACGAGCGCCAACAAGCTATGCCGATCCAAACTCACTACAAAGCCGCGCCCATACTCCTGTATCAGCTCAGTCAGTACATTTTCCACGATAAAATGCTCCAGCGGACCATTAGCGCTGCCCTGTTCCAGCTCGGCAGAGATCAGATAATATTCTGGGTAATCGTCCAGCAATTGCTCCAAGCTGAGCTTGCCTACACTTAATCCTGCCGCTAACCGTTGAAATGCTGCTTCGCGCAAATAATTCAGCCCTTCGCGCAGCGTTTCCTCCTCCTGCACATGATTACGCTCCTGCATAATCTCTGCCGTCAGCGTCTGCATCAGCTCCGTCAGCTTCGCTTTACCGATTGGCTTGAGCAGGTAATCGCGTGCGCCCAGATGCACTGCCTGCTGCGCATAGCTGAATTCGGAATGCGCCGAGATCACCACCCATTTTGCCTGCGGCTGCTTCTTGCGAGAGATGCGCATCAGCTCTAGCCCATTAATACCGGGCATCAAAATATCTGTCAGCACCACATCCATCCGATAGCGACTCATCAGCTCTACCGCTTCCTCCGCTGATGCCGCCAGATGAACATGATATTGTGGAAAGGCATTACAGATCGTCCGCTTAATGCCCTCCCGTATAAAATTCTCATCGTCGGTGATCAAAATATGCATGATCCTGTCCTCCTTCATGATATTTCCGATCTTGTTGCTTGTCTGCTGTGGCTGACTGGTTCTCGCCTGTTTGAACAGATTCCACATGGCTTGCCGCTGCTGTTCCAGTGCTTCGTTCCACTTTTCCATCACTATCCACTATGTCAGCATGATCCGGTCGATCTGGATCGTCATAATCCATTGCACCAATACGGCTTTGCTCAGCGTGATCGTCCTCGTTTACCTGACCAGCATCCGTATGCTCCAATGCCAACCACGGCGTTGACCATTCTACTGGTAAAGGCAATCGTAGCGTTACTGTCGTCCCCTGCCCCGGGCTGCTCTCGATGCCAATCCCGTATAGCTCGCCAAACATATATTTCAGCCGTTGATGCACATTTTGCATGCCAATCCCCTGCCGAATCTTCATCTCCGGCGTACCCTCTTTAACAGACTGACTCTGTGCCTGATCCGATACATGTAGAGAACGACGCAACCGATTCAGCGTCTCCGGTGTCATACCTGCCCCGTTATCCTGCACGCGGATATTAAGATATTTCTCGTCAGGCACTGCCTTCACCAGCAAATGCCCTTGCTCCCGCTGTGCCTCCAATCCATGCTTGACCGCATTTTCGATCACTGGCTGCAATAGCATTTTCGGCACGATCAGATCCAGCCAGCGGTCATCAATAGCAATCTCCACCGTCAGCCGATCCTCCAACCGCATCTGAATAATGGTCAAATAGTGCCGAATCTGCTCCACTTCCTCACGCAGCGTCACCTCAGCATTACCTTCCCAGTGGCTGCTGTACCGAAACATTTGCGATAACGACAGCACCACCTCACCCAGTCGATCATTGCCCTTTTCATCCAGCATCCAGTAGATCATATCCAGCGTGTTATATAGAAAATGCGGGTTCACCTGCGATTGAAGGGCATGTAGCTCAGCATTTTTCTCACTCACCGTGGACAGCTTCACACGTTCAATCAGCTCCTCCACGCGCCGAACCATATGGTTAAACGAATCCACCAGCCCATTAATCTCCTCATACGACGTCACATTGACCATCCCATGGAAATTCCCGTTTTCCACCTGCTTCATCTGCCGCACCAGCCGACCCAGCGGTGAAGAAATCGTCCGCGACACAATCAACGCCACTAGCGCCGAAAACAGTAGCAAAATCGTGACCACAATGAGCAAATACCGCTTTGTCTGTGCCAACTCCACATTCAGATCCTGCGATGGTGTCATACTCACAATCGTCCAATCGATCTTGTCGAGCTTCGAAGCCGCCACTAGCGTACTGCCATCCTGCCGAACCGTGACTTCACCCGGAATATCCGGCAGCTCCAGATGCTCTGGTAAACGTGTAGGCTGCGGGTTCGGTTCCAATGAAACGGCTACTGGCTGTCCTGCCCCATTCACGATATTCACCTTGCTGTTCGGTCCCAGCTTCAGATTGTTGACCGCAGCAACGACCGTATCTGCCTTCGCTTCAAACAACACAATCCCAATCTGATGCTGCTCATTCAGATCGAAGATCGGGCGCCCAAATGCAAACACTGGTGAATCCTCCATCGTATCGATTAGCGAATGCGAGAACACACCGAGCCAGACCATTTTGCCTGTTGATGCGTTAATCTGCTTGTACCAGTCAGAGGAAGCATAATTAGGATCAGGCACCGTCGTATAATTGCCATAATCGTAGATTTTACCGTTTTCCCCGATAATATGAATCCCAACGAGATCGTCACGGGAAAAATAAATCGCGCCCATCATATTCGTAATATTGTGCTGATTCACATACTCTACTTGTGGCGGCAAAACCCGCTTCTCCGCTACAAGCCGCACAATATCTGCATTCGTACTGATCGACTTGGACAAACTGTCATAGCTGGCAAGCAGCAAATCCAGCAGCCCTGCCGTTTGCGATACATTTTTACGGGCAATCTCGCCCAACTTATCATGAAACTGTGTAGTTGTCCGGTTATAAAACAAAACCGTCACAATCAATAGAATCGCCGTCATACAAACCAGAAATAGCACAAATAACCGATGATGAATCGACCGAAATCTGCGCGGCATACCAGCCCCTCCCCCATAAACCGCTACGTATAGCCTCCTTGCAACAAGCTACACCGTCTTCAAATGAAACAACGACAGTAGCAGAAGCCTATTTCCCCTGCTCCGCATACTGTCGCCCACAACATATCCCCTCGTCTCCAAATCATACCAGATCGCATGAAGATAGAGGGTTTATTTTACAAAATAATATATAATTGTGCTTACATTTTCATCAAACAACCACACTGCCATCTGCACAAAATAGACGTCCTACTTTAGTACAATATATTTCTCTGTTATTTTTGTTATTCTGAAAAAATACGAGAGTAGGCAGAGTGAACTTCCATCCATTGCTTCTTTTCAACTGCAACCCACCCTCTACTTCTGCTGCACTTATACTGTAATATCTTGCTCATACAGTGCTTATACTGTACTCATATCATACTTATATCATACTTATATCGTACTTACACTGCATTGCTATCGAATCTCTACCGCACCTATCCATTACCTGTCGCTTGCTCCACACTTATCCTTTGACTGCTCCGGCAACCATACCCTTCGTAATCCGCTCGGACAGGATAAAGTAGATAATAATAACCGGCAACGCCCCCATAATCAGAAACGCCCCGATATTACCGTAATTGACCGAATACTGGCTGACAAACGTGTACACCCCGAACGGCAGCGTCTTGAGATTCTCTGACGAGATAAACGTAGCCGCCACGATATACTCATTCCAGATATTGATAAAGGTCAAAATACACACTGTCATCACCGGCGGCATCGAGATCGGTAGAATAATACTACGGAAAATCCGATACACACTCGCCCCATCAATAAACGCAGACTCTTCAATATCCGTCGGGATCGCCCGCATGAACCCACTCAGGATAAACACCGCAATCGGTAGCGCAAACGCCGTATACGGAATAATAATCGCCCAACGCGTATCCAGCAGATGCAGATTTTTGAAAATAATCATCAGCGGCAGCAGCGTCGCCTGCATCGGAATCATCATCCCAAGCAAAAACAGCAGCAGCACATACGGCCCATATTTCCATCTAAAGCGTGAGATCGCATACGCCGTCATCGCACTCAGCAAAATGACCGCAATCAACGTCACACCCGTCACCAGCACACTGTTGCCCAGATACTTGAGGTAACTACCCGACGTGTATGCTTCCGCATAGTTATGCCACTGCGGAATCTTCGGAAAAGAAAAGAAACTGCCGCTCAAAATTTCCTCATTCGTTTTCAGCGAGTACATGAGCAGCCAGAACAACGGATAAATCTGCGTAACGACCAGAATGGCGAAGAGCAGATATACAAAACCTTTTTTCACTTTTAACATCGTATATGCTCCTCCCCTTAGGTCACTTTACGTTCAATCCGGTTAAAGACAAAGTTAATCACTACCGTAATAATCAGACAGAAGATAACGAGGAACGTCGCCACTGCACTACCATATCCATACTTCTGAGACAGGAACGACATATTGTACATATGCGTCGCAATCGTGTCAGTAGCATGTGCAGGTCCACCGCCCGTCATAACCATAACCAACTCAAACGCTTGCAGCGAACCGATAAACGCCAATACGATTGAGATTTTGAAAATAGGCACAATCATTGGGAACGTAATATACCGATCTGCCTTAAAGCCTTCCGCGCCATCAATCTTCGCCGCTTCATAAATCTCATCTGGAATATTCTGCACCCCAGTAAACTGAATCAACAGATGATAGCCAAAGTACTGCCACAACGATACAAAATACAAAGCATACATCGCATACGCCGGCTCAGTCAGCCAGCTATGCGTCCAATTTTCCAATCCCAGCTGTATTAGAATCCCGTTCAACATCCCCCCCATAGAGGTTGGATTGTAGATTGTTTTCCACAGCTGACCAAGAATAACATTGGACAGAATAACCGGTACAAAATAAATCGTCACCAGTCGATTCCCCTTACGCACATACCGATTTAACAAAATCGCAAACAACAGACAAAACGGAATCTCGATGATCGAGAAGACCGCATACATCACCGTCCGCTTTACCGATGGCCAAAAGTTATTATCCGCAAACAGCAGCGTATGGAAGTTCGCCAGCCCTACAAACTTCGCATCCCCAATTCCATTCCAATCCAGTGTCGCTGTATAAAAAGAAACCAAAATCGGTACAAACACCGTCCCGATATACAACAACAAACAAGGCAACACAAACACCGCAATCGTCCGCGCTGGCACCTTGAGTACATTCATGGCTTCTCCCCCTCCTTTTTTCTGTATCATTGCTAATTACTAGCACAATTTTTCATAATATTCAGTAGTGAAATCGCAAAACGATTCCGATCGAACTCTTAAAAATGACAGGGACGCAACCGGCGCCCCTGTCCTCTTTTCCACTTGCGCCTATTCGTTTGCCAAGTCACTGCCCAAGCTGCAACAAGAACTTTTCAAGTCAACGATTTTGAAGTCAGCGAATGACATTAACATCCTTGTCCCTACTGAGCCGCTCCCACTAGTTAGCATTCGTTTCCGCATTCCATCCATATGATCGACATGCAAACATGCTACCTGTGATCATTTCATCAGTTCGGGTTCGCTTCCAATGCTGCTTGATGCTCCTCTGCTACCTGCTTCGGATCAACCGGCTGTACAAACAGGTTCTGAATGCTGCTCAGATGCACCTGCGATACTGCTGGATTCATCGTATTATCAAACGAAAGGTCGCCGCCCTTGATATTTTTGAACAGATCCAGTACTTCAATCGCCAGTGGAGAGTAACCCGCTGCTTTAAAGTCTCCATCCACTTTCTGACCAATACCTACCGCATTTTTCAGCTCAAACGATACTTTCGGATACTGCGTTGCAAAGTACTTCAGGAAATCCTTCGTTTCTGCCAAGTGCTCACTGTTTGCCGATACTGCAAACGCACTACCCGGTGCCAGCATGTATTGATCTGGATCGCCTTTTCCATTCACTGTTGGGAACTTGAAGACTCCTACATCCTTACCAACAGTAGACGAATCATTCGCCCCTGTCTCCCACGTTCCGATAAAGAACATCGCTGCTTGACCCGTACGGAACATGTTACCGCCTGCTGTCGCATCAATCGAAGTAGCACCATCTGGGAATGCTCCCGCCTGTACCAGCTTCTCAAATGCTTCTACTGCTTCGACAAAAGCAGGATCGTTAAACGTCTTCTTACCGTCTGCCACATCCTGCAGGAAGCCCGGACCGCCGTTCGTACGCAGCAAGATATTCATGAACAAGAATGAACCAGTCCAAGAATCCTTCTCACCAATGGCAATTGGTGTAATCCCTGCCGCTTTCAGCTTTGTAACATCCTGAAGCAGCTCGTCAAATGTAGTCGGTGGTGCAGCGATGCCTGCTTTTTCAAACAGCGCTTTGTTGTAGTAACCTACCTCGATATTATTTCCATCCGGCAGTGCGTACACTTTGTTGTCCTTACTGTAATAATCGAGCAGGCCCTTTTGATATGTATCACGAAGGCCATCTTGGTCGAGAATATCGTCCAATGGTGCCAGCAAACCAGCATCTACATACGGCTTCATTTGTGCAGCCGGATTCACAATCGTAATATCTGGAATCTCACGTGAAGCTGCTTGTGTTTTCAATTTCAGCTTTTGTTGATCCGTATTGAGTGTATCCAGTGCAATCTCCACATTCGGATGATCCTTCTGATACTGATCCACAATCTGACGAATCATTTTGTACGTCGGTGTAGTTGGATCTGGATAAATATTTTGGAAAGTGATTGTCACTTTCTCTCCGCTCGCGCCGCTACCTGTACTGCTAGCGCCTTGGCTACCTGAATCACCATTTCCACAAGCCGCCAATCCAAGCGTCAACGCTCCCGCCATTACCAATGATAAAAGTTTGCCTGTCTTTACCACCATCTGTGTTCATCCCCTTTGATGAATATCTGTTTGGTTAAACCATGTATAATCGTTTAGCCGAATATCCACATTATCATGTAAACGCTTACTAAGAACAATACAGAAATTCAAGTAATCAGGTTCGCGTTTTCAAGGTATTTATGACCATCTAAGATCAATTGAATCCCAAATGACACCATCCAAAACTAACCCCCTAAGACATATCAAATCTATAAGCCATCATTCACTATAAATACAATCTATATAAACTCAATATATAAACTTAAAAAAACACCTTTATGAGAAAGGAGACTGTCTACACAGCCACTCTTCTTTTCATAAAGGTGTTTGATGTTCCGTATTCTTCTATACAATCGGGATGACACGATTTGAACATGCGACCCCCTGGTCCCAAACCAGGTGCTCTACCAAGCTGAGCTACATCCCGTTAAAATAAAATGGCGCGCCCTAAGAGATTCGAACTCCTGACCTTTTGATTCGTAGTCAAACGCTCTATCCAGCTGAGCTAAGGGCGCAAATGGAGCGGACGACGGGAATCGAACCCGCGACCCTCGCCTTGGCAA